>JAURGV010000009.1:11229-19541 GCA_030833605.1 Rhodothermales bacterium | reverse complement strand
CCAAACCCATCGTTTTGGTGGGCAGCCCAACACAACGATCGAATTCTTTTTCTACATCTGATCTTATTGGGACTGGTTTCTACCGCCATTTTACTAACCGTACTTCCAAAAGAAGAGCAGGGACGTTGGTTCTACATTTCGGTTGTGCTGTTGTTGATTGGTCTTCTACCGGTGACCTCGGTTTGGATTTTACCTTCATTAGGGATGTTTTGGCTGTCTTGGATTGGACCTTTGTCACTATTACCGGCTGTGGTCGCTGTCCCTCTAGTGATAAAATTATGGAAGTATCAGCCCGGGGAAGAACCCATTTAACGGGGTTTCTATAGGCCCAAAACGAAAAAAGGGGCGGCTCCTATCGGAGCCGCCCCTTATCCCATTCAAAATAATTGGGATTAGTTGTTGGTGATGATATAGGTAACTGTACGTGTGTACGAGTCAGGTGAGGCGTCAACCGTTGCAACGGCTTCGTAGTTAAGCGCCAAGCCGGTACCGCGAACTTTGGAAATGGCAGTTACCAAGTCAACACTGGTGGTTGATAGAGCTAGCTTACCGCTAGATGTAGCGCTTTCTGGTGCAGCCATGGTCGCATTTAACGTTAGTCCAGTTGGCATAGCCGTGTCTAAGGCGGCAGAGATTTTTTTATTTGTGCCGTTGGTTGTCATGTTATAGGCAACGGTTGCAGTTGCCGCGTCAGGTGCTTGTCCAGCAGATGCCGAATTGATCGTCATGTTCACATTTCCGGTAACTGCGATTACCGCGATTTCCGAAACGTTGATTTGAACCTGTTGACTAGCAACATTTGACTATGCGAAAGCTGCAGGTGTGAATGCGATAAGAGCGAGGGCGAGGGTAAGGATACGTTTCATTTTCTTTTGTAAAAGGTTTGATTGGATTGTCCGGATAGTCTCTTACAAGCCACATGCCAAGTCCTATTATCGGCGTAAAAACGCCGTTAAAGGCCAGAAATGAACGTTTTAAAACGTGAGCCAGCCTAAAAGTTTTTTGTCTGCGATACAGTGGGGATGCGCTACCAAAACAATCGTTGCTCTGTAACTTTCGCGGCTGTTTTTCCGTGAAAGGCATGGATATCGTTCTTGCTGATCCATTTAGAATCCGTGTTTGGCCCCATGATCAAAAATTACATACGTATCACGTTGCGCAATATTCAGCGCCAAAAAGGATACTCTTTCATCAATATCGCAGGACTCGCAACAGGATTAGCGGCTTTTGTAATTATCGCGCTCTTTATTCAAAATGAATTGAGCTACGATCAATCGCATGAACATCGAGACAATGTGTATCGGGTGCAATTAAGCGCACAAATAGCCGATCAATCCATTATAACGGCGTCCTCTCCTGCCATCATGGCCACGCAGTTTCTGCAAACCTACCCGGAAATTGAACAAGCGACTCGAATCAACACGTTCTCTTCTCAGGCGCTATTCACGGTCGACTCAACACCTTACTACGAAAATGGAGTAGCCGAAGCGGACTCCAGTTTATTTGACGTATTTACCTTTCCTTTCGTAGAAGGCAATGCCTCGGCGCTAAATAGGCCCGGAACTGCCGTTCTAACCCAAAGCATAGCCAATAAATATTTCCCCAACGAAAGTGCCGTTGGAAAAACAATTCGGTTCAACAACCGGGTAGATTACGAAATAACAGGAGTTATTCAGGATCCGCCTCAAAACAGTCATTTTCGACCCACCATCCTGTTAACTTTTTTATCCAACAATCGGGTCGATGATACCATTTGGTTAAATAACTCGTTTTTTACCTATCTCAGGCTCACCGACGGATACGACCCGGACGCCTTAGCTGCCAAATTTCCTGACTTCTTGCGCACATTTGTTGGTCCTCAAATCGAGCAATTCATGGGGCAAAACTACGACCAAGCGCTTGCTTCGGGATTTAAGTATGATTGGCTATTGGAGCCGATGAAGGACATTTATTTGTATTCGGTGTCGGATGAACAAGTTGGAAAAACAGGAGACATTAGATACCTCTACGTATTAGGTATCATTGCTGTTTTTGTGTTGTTGATTGCTTGCGTCAATTTCATGAATCTCTCCACAGCGAGGGCTTCAGGTCGTGCTCGGGAAGTAGGCATTCGGAAATCGCTTGGTTCTGAGCGAGGGCAACTTATGCGCCAGTTTTTAGGTGAATCCGTAGCAACCGCTTTGGTGTCCATGTTTTTTGCTTTGGCACTCATTTTATTGGTGATGCCCGTATTTAACTCGCTGGCCGATGCTTCGCTTTCGTTTTCGCCGCTGCTTTTGGGGACCATGCTATTCTTTACACTGGTTACCGGGCTGCTCGCAGGCCTTTATCCAGCCCTAGTATTATCTAGTTTTAAGCCAGCAATGGTTTTAAAAGGTTTATTCGCTCGCAGTAAAACAGGAACGTGGGTTCGATCGGCATTGGTCGTGTTTCAATTCAGTATTTCGGTCATTCTACTGGTCGGAACCGGAATTGTATACAAGCAGATGTCCTTCATCAAGAATCAAGATGTGGGATTTCAAAAAGAACACGTGGTGGTTTTACCTATCGAGACCCCAAATGGCGAGCAGACTTTTGAAACGTTTAAAGCCGCAGCCGAAGCCAATTCATCGATCGTGATGGTGGCTGCCGCTGGAATCATACCCGGACCGGATCATATTCATAACAATACGGGATTTCGGTCAGAAGACATGAGTCAGGAGGATTTTTTCATCGCCGCACAAGGTGAAATCACCAACGACTATGTAGAAACATTGGGAATGAAAATAATCGCAGGGCGCGATTTTGATGCCGCGTTTGCTACCGACTCCACCGCATTTGTGATAAACCGAGCCGCCGCAAGTCAAATGGGGTATACTCCCGAGGAGGCTATCGGAAAAAAAGTAACAAGGCCTGGGGGTAATCCAGATGATTCCGATCGATGGGCCACCGTAATTGGAGTTGTCGAAGATGCTAATTATACATCCATACACACCAAGGTTGGTCCAGTTATTTTAGGTCGTTGGAAATCGGGCCTTCGATACATTCCCGTTCGCATCCAGCCTGAGAATGTGGAAGCTTCTCTGGCATTTTTAGAATCTACCTGGACACAATGGGAGCCGGGATATCCTTTCCGATACTTCTTTATGGATCAGGACTATGCCAGCATGTATGAAAAGGAGCAACGTCTGGGTACGATTTACTTGTACTTTACGATTTTGGCGATTTTCATTGCCTGTTTGGGTCTATTTGGCCTGGCCTCGTTCGTGACCACGCAAAGGACCAAAGAAATTGGCGTCCGTAAAATTATGGGGGCATCTGTACCCGGTATTGTATTCCTCTTATCCAAGGAGTTTACCGTGTTGGTGATGATCGCTTGTGGTATAGGATTCCCTGTAGCATGGTATGCCATGTCTGTGTGGCTGCAAGATTTTGCTTATGCCACCGAGATTGGATGGGGTGTTTTTGCTCTTTCAGGAATTACTGCGCTCGCAATTGCTTGGTTAACCGTAAGTTATCAGTCCATTAAAGCAGCAACTTGTAATCCGGTTACTGCTCTTAGGTATGAATAAATAGCATTGGTTAATGAAGCACGTTCTTTCGGCTACGGTTTGGGTTCTGCTCACGGTTCTCGGGTTCAGCGGCTGCGCGAGTAGCCGACTCAACGCTGAACTGAAAACGATAGGATTTGAATGGGTCCCCATTGAAGGGGGCCCTTTCAGCATGGGAGACGTCTATTTTGATGATAACCCAGATTCCCAGCCTGTACATCCAGTCCACGTATCGCCGTTTTTCATTTCCAAATACGAAACCACGCTGGAGCAATACGATTGGTTTACGACTAAAACCGGTCGTGCGCTCATCTTTCCAGAGCAGAAAGACCGTGGAAGGCGCGCCGTAAGCAACATAAACTGGTTGGATTCCAAAGCATTCTGCGAATTTATTGGAGGCCGATTGCCTACAGAAAACGAATGGGAGTTTGCTGCTTCTGGCGGGACCTTGAAGCAAATGTACCCAGGCACCAATAGTGAAGAAGAAGCCCCCGAATATGCCCGCTTCATTAGTAACTCGCTAGCGGAAGTCTTTCCAGTGGGTACTAAAAAGCCCAATGTTTATGGGTTATACGATATGGGTGGGAATGTTGCGGAGTGGATTGGTGAGTTTTACGAATACTATCCCGATCCTGGGGTGGCACCATCGTGGTTTGACTTGCCCAATCGAGAGCTGCGTATTGTTAGAGGAGGCGGGTTTTCGGCCGACCTATCTATCACGCGAACCTATTGGCGCTCCGGGACATTGGGACGCGTAGCCACGGCTGGAATTGGTGTGCGGTGTGCAAAAAATCGCGACTGAAATTCGAATAAAAGACAAAGAACTCCACAATTTCATTTCGCGTTCGTACATTTCAACAAACCTTATTTAGATTCATTCTAAATAAGCCGTACCTTCTGGTTTCAAAGAGAAAAAAGGATCCATTCCTTTCTCAAGTAAACATGAGCCCAATCCAAGTTCCACGACCTTTAACCAGCTTTTCAGCCGGCGTTATGGTTCATTTGGCATTTTTCTCGTTAGGCGTGGCCGAGTCGCAACGATTGCGCGAGTTGGGTGTACGTGAGGGGAATTTGATTCATGTTTTAAAAAACGACGATACGTTTGTTTGTGCGGTTGAGTCCAGCCGCATTGCTCTTCGCAAGGAAGTCGCCATGAATGTTTTCGCAACCCTTTCGGCTGTATGACCATTGCGGACCTAAAACCAGGCCAGAAGGGCATTATCGAAGGGTGGACGAGTGGCACGCCACCCACAAGACTTCTAGAATTTGGTTTATTGCCAGGAACCGAAGTAGAACTGATTCGATTCGCCCCCTTTGGAGATCCCATCGACATTAAAGTACGCGGATATCACCTTTCCATTCGTGTGCAAGAAGCGTCTCAAATTCTATTAAAGGACGAGTTTTTGACATAGCGTGACTGAAGTACTTTCCCATATTGCACCTCGCCGGGTTGCGCTAATCGGCAACCCAAATGTTGGAAAAACAACCGTTTTCAATCTTTTGACGGGGTTGCGGCAGAAAGTTGGAAATTACCCAGGCGTTACGGTTGAAAAAAAGACGGGGCGCATGGCTGGAGACCTGCCCGTTGAAATAATTGATTTGCCGGGCTCCTATAGTTTGAGTCCAAAGTCAATGGATGAACGGATCGCGTATGACGTGCTATCCGGTCACTTAGCGGGGGAGCCGCCTCCGGACGTCGTGGTGTGTATCGTTGATGCGAGCAACTTGGAGCGAAATCTCTATTTGGTCTCCCAGGTCATCGATCTAGGCATACCGACCATCGTGGCCCTGAATATGATGGATGCCGCAGAATCGGCCGGGTTATCGATTGATCTGGCTGTTCTGAATGAACGGTTAGGCGTTCCCGTCATTCCTATCACCGCTTCCCGGAACGAGGGCATCGGGAAACTGAAATATGAAATCAGAAGGACGGATCTTGCGTTTCCTCCCGAGCGAGCATGGCAATTAATGCCGGCCGTGGAAGTTGAAATGCCAGCCCTCATCGAGGTTTTGTCGAAAGAAGCTCCCAAGGTGCCCGTTCGTCAGCGCTTTATCGAAGTGTTGCAATGCCTCACCAGCGATTCCATGTTGGACTATTGGACCACATGGGCGCCGGGATTTCAGCGTGAAGTGCAGCAGGTGCGCAAAAAGCTAGAAGCTCAAAAAGTGCCTTTTCAACAGGCGGAAGTAATTGGCAGGTATGGATGGATTAGTCCGCTGGTGGCCGGGGTAGTTTCTCGAAAAAAAGAAGTGGGCTCGGCGTCCGTTTCCGACCGCATAGACAGGGTCTTAACCCATCGCATTTTTGGTCCACTCCTGTTCGCCTTGCTGTTGTTACTCATTTTTCAGGCCGTTTTCTCCTGGGCAACACCGGCCATGGATGTCATCGAGGAAGGTGTGGTTGGTCTTGGAGCGCTCATTCGGGGAGCCCTTCCTACTAACATGCTTACCGATTTGGTGGTAGATGGGATTATCGCCGGAGTAGGCAACGTGGTTGTTTTCTTGCCCCAAATATTGCTGTTATTCTTCTTTTTGGGATTGATGGAAGATACCGGATATATGGCTCGCTCGGCCTTTATCATGGACCGGTTAATGAGCCGTGTAGGCCTAGGTGGCGGCTCGGTCGTACCGCTTCTGTCTTCGTTTGCCTGCGCCATTCCTGGCATTATGGCCGCCCGTACCCTTGCTAATCCCAAAGATCGCCTGATCACCATTATGGTTGCTCCATTAATGAGTTGTTCGGCCCGCTTGCCTGTCTATACGTTGTTTATTGCGGCTTTTCTTCCAACCGGTAAGGTGTTGGGCCTCATCACGTTTCAGGGATTAGCGATGTTTTCGATGTACCTGTTGGGTACCGTTATGGCATTTATTGCATCGTTGGTATTGAAAAAGGTGGTTTTTAAAGGGGAATCGTCGTTTTTCGCCATGGAATTGCCCCCGTACCGCTTGCCTCGATTCAAGCAGATTTTCTGGCGGATGATAGACCGCTCGAAAGCGTTTGTAATTCGGGCTGGAAAAATCATCTTTGGAATGTCCATCATATTGTGGGCGTTAGCGCGGTTTCCATCCACAGATCTTGACCCAGCGATTGTTTCTGCCCGTTTAGAAGTCGAAACCACGTATTCGAATTCGGTCGATCGTTTAGTGCAAGAAGGCGTCGATCCGGTCCTTGCTGTGCAGCAAACGGACGAGGCCATGCACTCAGATTTCAAACAGATTGAGGCGTTGGAAGCCGGTTACCGCATTGAGCATAGCTTTATTGGTATGCTTGGTCACTCGTTGGAGCCTGTAATGCGCCCGCTAGGATTCGACTGGAAAATTAGCGCGGGTATCGTTTCTGCTTTTGCGGCGCGAGAAGTGATTATTTCTGCGCTAGCCACCATTTATAGTGTCGGGGACGCGGACGAAAACAGTCCTTTACTCCGAGAAAAGCTTAAAGCTGACACCTATCCCAATGGTGATCCAGTTTACACACCGCTTGTGGCCGTCAGTTTGCTCGTGTTTTTTGTATTGGCACTACAATGCATGAGTACGTTGGCCATCGCAAAACGGGAGACCAATACGTGGAAATGGCCGGCCGTCATGTGGCTATACATGACCGGGTTGGCCTACCTATTCTCGCTTGCCATTTACCAAGGCGGAACAGCTCTCGGTTGGGGCTAGAAACGCGCGCTCGAAGCCCAGGAGAGGAATAAAGACCTAAGCGCGTTTCCGAAGCTAGATCACGTTTTTATACATCTCGTCGATCAACGCTGCGTAATGAGCCGAAATCACCTTGCGTTTCAATTTCATGGTTGGCGTCATCATGCCGTTATCGATGGTGAAGGGCTCTAGCACCAATCGGAAGTCGCGAATTTTCTCATGCGCTGCGGCTTGCCTGGAGTACGATTTGAAAAGCTGTGCAAACACTTTTTGAACGGGTTCACTTTGGAGAATCTCTTCTAGCTTGGATGAAGTTACACCTTCGTCTTTGGCAAAGGAACGAATTAAATCTTCGTCCGGAACCACCAGCGCCGTCAGAAACTCCCGCGCTTCGCCCACGACCATAATTTGGTCAATCCATGGTTCATGTTTAAACCCTTCTTCTATGGGCCCGGGATAGATGTTTTTACCACCGGCCGACACAATCATATGCTTGATGCGATCGGTAATTACGAGATAGCCATTGTCAAAACGACCCACATCTCCGGTGTGATACCAACCGTTTTTATCAATGGCCTCGGCGGTTGCTTCCGGATTATTCCAGTATCCTTTCATGATATTGGGACCTTTGGCTACAATTTCGCCGGCATCGCACGTCAACGTACTCGGATAATTGTCGCCTAGCAGTTCGGCAATCAGTTCGCCGGAATCAAGATGCTGAATTCCCACCGTCACCCCGGGGATGATGTGGCCCACCGCCCCGTATCGGGGATCGTGAAAAGGGGAAATGGAAAGTACGGGAGACGTTTCCGTCAAGCCATATCCCTCAACAATGGGTATCCCAGCTGCAAAAAAGAACTCTCCAATCGATTTAGGTAGGGCGGCCCCGCCAGAAACGCCAAACTCAATACTTCCACCTAGCTTTTCGTGGAGTTTAGCAAAAACCAATTTGAAAGCCAGTTTGTATTTGGCAGTTAAAATAGGCCCGGCTTTGCCGCCTCTTGCCACGATTGTATTATATTTGAAACCGACTTCTCTGGCCCAGTGGAACACTTTTTGTTTTGTCGGTGAACCTTCTTCCACCGATTTGTGGACCGTGTTGAAAATCTTTTCGTAGAGGCGCGGCACCGATAACAACAC
>JAURGV010000009.1:0-11130 GCA_030833605.1 Rhodothermales bacterium | reverse complement strand
GGTCGGTGAACCTTCTTCCACCGATTTGTGGACCGTGTTGAAAATCTTTTCGTAGAGGCGCGGCACCGATAACAACACCGTCGGCTTAACGTCCAGAATATCACGTGTTACCGTATCCACGCTGCGTGCGTAGGAGATTTCCATTCCCGTTACCAGCGTGCCGAGATACCCTCCAAGCCGTTCGAATGAATGGCACAAGGGCAAGAAGGAAAGATGACGTCCTCCTTTTTTGAACGGGAGTCGCTCTACCGCAGCTTTTAGGTTCGAACAGAAATTCTTGTGGGTTAGCATAACCCCCTTCGGATTTCCGGTTGTGCCTGAGGTATAAATCAAGGCGGATAAATCGTCTGGTTTTACGGCTGCCTCGTTGGCGCGAATAGCATCTTTAAACTCCTCATAAAGCGCCATGCCGCTTTCCATGGCCTCGTCAAAAAGATCCACATAGTCCAGGTTCTCATCGTCCTCTCGCGTTGGCGACATCGAAACGATTTTTTTCAAATGAGGGCATAAATCGTAGATCTGGAGTGCTTTTTTTAGTTGAATCCCGGTGGATACAATAAAAATGCTCGATTCGGAATCATGGATGATGTAGGAGACTTCGGCAGGCGGCAACGTAGTATATAAGGAAACGTTGGTTGCTCCCAGTAACTGGGTGGCCATATCGGTGTACGCCCACTCGGGTCTGTTCTCAGACAAAATAGCCACTCGATCTCCTGGCCGGACACCTTGCGCATACAAGTACCCCGCCATGGCGTGTACTTTGTCTTTGAATTGACCCCACGTTACGTCCGTCCACTCTTTGGAATCCCGATCGACGTACCGCAATACCACACCATCGGAGCCAGCGTTTAATGCGACTAAGCGATTAAACAACTGAGGAACGGTTTCAAAATCTACAAGAATAGGCATATTGACAAGGGATATTTTAAGCTTATTGAGCCTCTAGACCGACGACCTTTTTAATGGAAGAATGGCCTTCTTCTTCCAATAATCGAACGAGTCCTTCCTTTATGGTACGGATTAATCCAGGTCCTTCGTATACCAAACCCGTATACAGTTGTATGAGGGAAGCACCAGCTTTGATTCTTTCATACGCATCTTCGGCACTAGAAATGCCGCCGACCCCGATGATGGGTACTTTTCCTGACGTTTTTTTATACAGATACTTAACCAAGCCGTTTGACCTAGCTCGGATAGGCCTGCCGCTCAAGCCGCCGTTTCCAATTTTTTCAATTTTTGCGTCAGAAGTCACAAGGCCGCCTCGATCACTGGCCGTGTTGGTGGCAATGAACCCATTGACTCCATGCCCCAAAGATACCATGATAAGCTCATCATAAAAGCTATCTAGCACAAACTTTTCTGTCGGTGGAGGGGACATTTTGACCAAAATAGGCACTTTCCTACCCAGTGTGGCTCGTTCCGCCATGATCGCTGTGAGCAAGTCGTCCAATGAATTGGGGTCTTCAAAGGTTTTTCCTTCCGCAGTATTGGGGCAAGATACGTTCAACGCGATGTAGTCAGCGTAGGGCGCCAATGTTCGAAACGAGTAGCAAAAATCTTCGATTGCTTCCGATCCATTTATTTTCGGATCGTGTGTTTTTACAATATTAACTCCGATCGGGAACGCTATTTGACCTGAAAAACGCTTCAGCCGTCCGCGGATGGCATCTGCTCCATCATTGTTCAGGCCCATACGATTTATGAGCGCCTCATCTTCGGGTAGCCTAAATGCCCGTGGCCGTTTATTGCCTTTCGCTTTTTGAGCGCTTATGGAACCCACTTCGACAAATCCACATCCGGCTTTCTTAAAGAAAGGGATTAACCGCGCATTTTTATCAAATCCAGCGGCAAGACCAACCGGGTTTGTGAACGTTTTGCCTAAAATCTCCTGGTGCAAACTGGGGTGAGCAAACTCAAACATGGAGTCCAGCAAGAACGGCGTCGCTCGCTGAGCGACTCGAGCGGCGGTTGCTGCTACTCCGTGGGCGGTTTCAGCACCAAGTAAGAATAAAAGGGAGCGGAGCGGGGCGTACATACGAAGGGGCCATTCGGAAAGTTATTCAACCCCGAAGATACAAACCGCTTCGTTGCTTCGCTTCTACCAACCGGGCACAATTTGGAATCCAAAATGGGCTCCTTTAGCTGGGCGCTGGAATGGCTTGGCATAAAAAATCTCTAATACCGTGTAGCCGAACAAGTTAAAGCGTGAGGACACGCCCGCACTGAACACCGGAATACGATCGGCAGTTGGTTTAGTATCCCATCGCAAATCAGGGGATTCATTTTCCGTCCAGGACACGCCTCCGTCTGCAAAAAACGAGATCTCTGTCGGCAGGTACGGGAAATTGATCAAGCCATATGATTCGGTACCAAACAGCGGCACGCGAATTTCAGCGCTCGCCAATCCCAATCGAGTACCAAGCAACCGTTCGGTTTCTGCACATGCTTGACCTTGCGGCGATGGAGTACATTCATCCGGGTCGTTAAAGGAGGTAAAGCTGTACCCTCGGACAAACCCTATGCTGTTGGCATAACCCAAGTATTCACGGGTAAATAGAGCATTGTCGGTCGATTTTGCGCCATAGTTACCTACGTGCAAGCCGCGAAAAGCGAACGTTAGCGAACTGACTTGGAAATATTTCCTGTAGTCAGCTTGGACGCGCAAATAGGTTTGCGACCCCACGTACGGTGCAACTTCGAATCGCGATCTCCCTCCTCGAATGGGCGAGGTAAATCCAAAAAACGAATAATCGGACACGAGCGCCAACCCTGCTTTTGCGAAATAAACAGGATCTGGTTCTTGTGAATCTAAGGACGTACGAACGCGTCGCACACCTAGGGCACTGTAATAGAACGTATCCACTTCGTAGTCAAATCCGTATCGCGTAAATCCAAGAGAGGATTCTATGCGCCGTGTGGACGTAAAGGGATACGATGCGACACCCTCCGCGTTATCGATGTAGATGCGATATCTAAATTGATTGATGACCTGAGAAGGCAATCCCGTTTCGGTGTCATAGCGAGGTAAATCCCATTGCGATCCACCGAACAAAACGGGTGTATGGCCAGCAAAACCACCCCAATTAAGGCGATTTTTGCGGTTTAAATAGCCTACTTGAGCGCCAATATCTTTGAAGGTGCCGTTGGCTTGTGCAACAACCGTTAGGTTATGGTTTCCCAGCATGTCGCTGAAGAAAAAGCCCACCCCTCCGGTTACACCCGATCCATACACACCGCCTGCTGAAACGCCAACCGTTGGAGGAGCAACAAAATCCAGCTTTAACCGAGGGCTGTACACTTCGGCCATAAAGTCTTGGTCCGGAGGAAGGCCCGTTAAGGGATCTTGCAGGTAACTACCTACTAATCCTTCGTCCAATCCTCTGTAGGGCGGCAAAACCGAGGCGATGGGGCGCTCAATTTGTTCGCCCACCACAACGGGTACTCCTTCTAATTCATCACTCTCTTTGGCATACACCGTGTACTCGGAATTCCCAAAAACGGTAAACATCATGCGGCCACTTTGCGCGGCAACAGTCATTGCCGGAGAAAGGGCGGTAATTCCTGAAACGCCTGTTTTCTGATGGGTGATTCGGAATACGTTTTCCGAAGCCAAATCCATGCGATAAACGTCTTTAAACCCGTCATAGTTGGAAATAAAGTACAAGCTGCGACCATCCGGAGAGTACTGCGGATTGTGATGCGCCCCTTTAAACGGCGTTAAAACCCGTATTTCTAATGAATTGATATCTAGAATGCCCAACCGTTCTTCGCTGTACTCCAGGGTTCTGAAATTGGTACCGTTCTTTCCCCTGTCGGTTGTAAAAGCCAGAAATTTTCCATCGGGAGACCAAGCCGGTTGCAGATCGGCATACCGATCGTTGGTCAGCTGACGCACATTGCCCGTCGCCATTTCCAACAAATACAAATCGCTAATACCGCCATCCATGCCGGAAAAAGCGAGGCTTTTGCCATCGGGCGACCAGGCAAGATTGGTAATGGCCGATACGCCAGCTACCGATATGCGTTGTTTTACGGAGCCCTTGGTCCAGTCCAAAATGGAGATTTCGTTGTCGCCGTCGACAAACGTGATGAAAGCAAAGTCCCGACCATCGGGCGACCAAGAACCTGCCGAGGCGATGAATCGAATCGCGTCAAAATGAGCGTCTCGATTGCCACTTTTCAGTTTTCGAATGACCTCGCCGGTATTGGCGTCGGCAATGAACAGATTGATTTCAAATAGGTCTTTTTCAGAAAGAAAGGCTACGTATTGGCCGTCCGGGCTTAATACCGGAGCGATGTTCATTTTTCCCGCGTCAATGTCTGGAGAAAGCACTTTTCGACCAGCGACATCGGCACTATCTCGGTCCACCGTGAGGGGCAAATACGTGTCTTTGACATTCTGTATCCATTCGGTCGAGAGGGAATCTGCCGTGATACCAAGGGTGTACACAAAAGCCGAATCAACACCAACTTGTCCAGACAACTTAAATAAGTTGGCTACCGCTGCATCTCCATATTTACCACCGATATACGCTAGATAAGCCTGGCCATATCGATAGGGGAAATAGCTCATGTCTCGGGTAATTTTTTCGATCGTTGGCAAATCATCCCGTAAAGCAGCATCTCTCATCCACATCGCGGTGTGTGCATCGAGTCGACCCACCGAAAAGTATTCAGCCATGCCTTCCGTCAACCACAACGGAACCAATTGAAAGGCAAAGCGGAGGGAATCCGTTTTGGATAGCGCAATGTCGTATTGAAATGAATGGACCAGCTCGTGACCCAATACGTGGTCCGTTTCTCTGTAACTACCGGTCATGGGCATAACTACGCGCTCTTTCAACGATTCCGTAACCCCGCCCGTACCTTCACCTAAATTCCCGTTAATGGCATTCGTTTGGTGGAAATCGGCGTCGTTCGCATAGAAAATGATCGGTTTTCTTTTGTAAAACTCGCGCAAAAAAGTCCTGGAATGGCGTTGATACCACCGCTCGGCCATGCGTCCCGCATCGGATACCGCTTCTTGTTCTTCCGGATAGAAAAAGATCTCAAAATGGTCGGTTTTGAACGACTGAAAATCAAATTGGTCGTACTGAACCTTATTTCTGCCGAAATATTGGGCATGCGCAGGAGCCGCCACTAGGACCATTAAACACCCTAAGATGACCAGCGATCGTACACGATTTAGGCTGAGGAATAATGTTCTCATGGAAAAGGCTGCGTGGTTGATAGAGAATCGGCGTGGTTGATAGAAATCGGCTGGCGGGATTTCTGGGTCGATGAACGTTCTGGGTATCAATTCGAATCGATATACAAATCTACAATCAAAAAGTCGCAATAGAAGTTGAAAATAGCGTCATAATTGCGTCCAACGGTCTTTACTTCATATTGATTTGCTGGAACCGCTGTTTGAACGGAACTCAATGGTCCCATTTGTGTCAGTATATCTAGTCACTCCTTTCGGTCCGTTCGCGCCAGAATACCACCTTAACCATTCCCAATCTCCATGGATGAAAGTCGCTCCAGGGTGCGCATTTTTTCTGCCATCATACTAATTGTCCTAGCTACCTTATCCCTGCGTCTCGTAAAACTTCAGCTAGTAGACAATCAGTCTCACACCGGAGCGTCTGAAAACAACTCCATGCGGGAGCATCGTGTTCAAGCCCCCCGTGGCCGTTTTTTCGATGGAATGGTGTGTTGATGGTTGAAAACGAACCGGCTTATTCGCTGTTTGTGACCCCGAACTACTTTGACGATGAAAACATTCCGTTGTTGGCTGATTTACTGCAGCAACCCGATTCGGTAATCGCCACGCAAATCGCATTGGCTAGAAAATACTCCATTCACAAGCGCAGCATTGTTCAGAGCAATCTGAGCTTGGAGGAATTGGGTAGGGTGCTCGAGTATCGGCACGTGCTTGGTGGCATTGACTACGACATTACCCAAAAGAGAACCTATAAAACCGACGCCCGGACGACCCATCTCATGGGCTACGTGAGGGAGATATCGCCTGCAAAATTAAAAGAAAAGACGGACGGAACGTATAAGCGAGGGGATGCCATTGGGCAAAGCGGGCTAGAATTGGAATATGAGTCCTTCATCCGCGGTCAAGCCGGCGCTGACTTTAAAATGGTGAACAGAAAAGGGCAGGTGGTAGACAAATACTTGGGCGGAAAAATGGACAAAGCCGCTGTAAGTGGCCTTGATTTGACATTAACCCTGGATGCCGACCTTCAAGCTTTTGCAGAGTCCCTTTTTGTGAACAAAAGGGGCGGCGTCATTGCGATGGATCCCAATACGGGGGAAGTCCTTGCCATGCATAGTGCCCCAGACTACGATCTGAACGAGTTTGCCACTCGGTTAGACCCCAAAACGTGGAATACCCTGCTAAATTCCCCTGAACAGCCCTTGTTCAATAGGGTCACCCAAAGTGTACTGGCTCCTGGTTCAACGTTTAAGCCTTTGGTCGCCCTAATGGCGCTTTCCGAGGGGACGATCGACGAAAACTATACGTTTAACTGTGGGGGGGGACATCCCATCGGTGGTGGCAAATTTTTTAAATGCCTGGCCAAACACGGACGGTTAAATGTCGTGGATGCGATAAAGGAGTCGTGCAACACGTTTTTTCTCGAAATGATGCGCATTCACTCGGTGGATACCCTCCACAAATACGCCGCAATGTTTGAATTTGGGGAAGCACCCTATTTGGATGTGTCTAGATCAGAAATTCGATCCGGATTGGTGCCTTCCTCCGAATACTATGATCGGAAGTTGGGGAAAGGAAAATGGACGCAAGGAACCGCCATGAACTT
Organism: Rhodothermales bacterium; assembly: GCA_030833605.1. Taxonomy (GTDB): domain Bacteria; phylum Bacteroidota; class Rhodothermia; order Rhodothermales; family UBA10348; genus UBA10348. Next base: position 4,318 of record JAURGV010000009.1, on the reverse strand, counting down.
GGGAATTGGGCAGGGAGAGTTGCAAATATCGCCCATTCAACTGGTCCGCTACGTATCGGCGTTGGCTACGGGTGGAAAAATGGTTACGCCTCATCTCGTAAAGAAAATGGTCAATCATCAAACGGGTGAAGTGACCATCCCTGAATTCGAGGCACCCAACCAAATTCCACTCAATCAGACCTATGTGGGCATCGTAAAACATGGCATGCGACGTGTGGTAACGGAAGAAAGTCCTTGGCTGGAGATCCCAGGAATTACGTCAATTGGGAAAACAGGGTCAGCTCAAAACCCTCGAAACGGCAAAGACGACTCCTTATTTATTTTTGCCGCGCCTGCAGATAATCCCCAAATTGCGATTGCTGTCATTGTTGAAAATGCAGGATTTGGGTCAGGTGCTGCGGGCCCCATCGGTAGTTTTATGGCGGAGCGTTACCTCACCGGTCGCATTAATCCGTCCCGAGATATCTACATGAAAAGTATGATGTCCAGACACAGCGCATCCCTAGCTTCAAACTGAGAATCCTTTGCGTACGTGGTATCGAAATCTTGATGCATTGAGCCTAATTGCCTGGTTGGGTCTGGTTCTTTTTGGATTGACCGCGATCTACTCGGCGACCCATGTCACGGCAGCCGAAGTAGACACGTTTGAACCGACCGATAACTTCATTAAACAGGTGATGTGGTTTGGCATTTCGGTTTTTGGGCTTCTGGTAGCCCTAGCGCTACCCATTCGTTTTTATCAATTGGCGGCCTTTCCCGTTTACGCGGTCACCACATTGCTATTGGTCGTGGCCTTAGTTGCCGGGCGGGAAGTCAACGGAGCGAAATCGTGGCTTTATTTTGGCAGTGTTGGTATTCAAGTGTCGGAATTGGCCAAAGTGGGGACGGTTTTAGCAGTCGCTCAGCTGGTAGGGATTCGGCGGCCTAAAACCATGGACTTGAAATTCGCCTTCATGTTGGTGGCACTCATTATGTTGCCTGCGGCCTTGATTGTACTTCAAAACGACACGGGAACGGCTTTGGTCTTTTTTGGCCTAATCCCGATCGCGTTGTTTTGGAGTGGGTTGGAGCTGAATTTGGTCTTAATCATGGTTTCTCCGGCCATTGCGGGGTATTTGGCGGTGGTATCCGAATCCTGGTCCTTCGTTTTTGCAGCTGTTTTTTGCGGCTTTGTGTGGTGGAAAACGCGCGATAAACGGTTGTTGTTGGTAAGCGGAGCATTGACGGCAGGTGTGTCGGCCGTGACCCAATTTGCAATCGCAAAGGTGTTAAGCGGGTATCAGTTAGCCCGGGTGCTTTCTTTCACCAATCCAGGTGCGGAAGAATTCAGACTGAACGTTGGTTATCACCAGGTTAACTCTATGGCGGCCATAGGGTCTGGGGGGTTTTCCGGGAAAGGATTTTTAGCCGGAACGCAAACCCAGGGTGGATTTGTGATGGAGCAATCGACCGACTTCATTTTCTCGGTCATTGGCGAAGAATTTGGGTTTTTAGGGACCATCGCGATTTTACTTTTGTTCGCTTTGTTATTGGTCCGCATGGTGACCTTGGGGTCGAACATAAAACACCCGTTTGGGGTAATGATAGCCGGTGGAGCGGCCGGCGTCTTCCTAATCCATGTGTTCATCAATATTGGAATGGCCACCTCCCTTTTGCCGGTAGTCGGCATCCCACTCCCTTTCCTTTCGTACGGCGGGTCCGCGCTATTAGCCAATTCCGCTCTATTAGCGATTGTGCTCTCGTTGCATCTAAGGCGCGACGACTTTTCGATTTATGGGTATTAATACCCTTTTTGTCGGCCCTGCGCCCTAGGCCGCCCGTCTAGCTTTTAGCCCCAGTGCCCCTTAGCATTCCGTAATACTCACAGCCAGCCCGCCCAACGACGTTTCTTTAAACTTGTGAGACATCTCTTCGCCGGTTTGCTTCATGGCTGCGATGCAATTGTCCAAGGACATGAAGTGTTCGCCGTCTCCGCGCATGGCTAACGAGGCGGCCGTTAGAGCTTTGATGGCTCCAAAACCATTTCGCTCGATGCACGGGACCTGAACCAATCCGCCAACGGGGTCACAGGTAAGTCCCAAATGGTGTTCTAGGGCGATTTCAGCTGCGTTTTCAATCTGTAGGGTGTTTCCGCCTTTAATGGCACAAAGTCCGGCGGCGGCCATGGCCGCCGCCGAGCCGACCTCGCCTTGACAGCCGACCTCGGCCCCTGATATGGAGCTACGGTGTTTAATTAATCCACCAATTGCGGCAGAAGTAATCAAATAATCCTGAATCTGTTTTTCAGAAATGCCTTTGTGCACCACCATGTAGTACAACACGGCTGGGATGACGCCCGCTGCGCCATTGGTCGGCGCTGTTACCACCATATGACCGGCTGCATTTTCCTCATTCACCGCCATGGCATATGCGCACAACCAGTCGCTTTGCGTGGCCTCTTCAGGGTCCGCCAACAATTGCTGGTGCAAGGCATGAGCCCGGCGTTTTACCTTTAAGCCACCCGGCAAGAGCCCTTCTGCCGAAAGACCGTTTTCAATGCAGGAACGCATCGCCTGCCAAATCCGGTTTAGCCCCCGATCAAGTTCTCCATCGCCGTGATGCACGTGCTCGTTTTCCCGCTTCATATCGGCAATAGAAAGCCCGCTTTCGCGCGACATATCCAACATCCGAATGGCCGATTCAAAGGGATAGGGAAATCCGCGACCCGACTCCATCACCAAAGGCGCCGCGATCGAATTAATTTCAGCCAGCGTCCGAATAAATCCTCCGCCAATCGAAAAATAGACGCCCTCTAAAACCTCATTGCCTTCCTGATCAATCAACTGGAAAATCATCCCGTTTGGGTGCTCTGGAAGGGATTCGCCGCGGTCAAAAATAATATCTTCGGCGGGTTCAAAACGCACTTTTCCGTTCCCAATATCAATAGCGTCCGAAGCCCACAGGGTGGCCACAAGAGCGTTGACGTCGGTTTCGATCAATTCAGCGGGCAAATACCCATGCAGGCCAAGCGCGACGGCGCGATCCGTGGCGTGCCCTTTTCCAGTAAACGCCAACGACCCTTTTAGAATGCACCGCACATGTAGCTTAGTTCCGGTAACATGATGCTCTGCAATGCGTTGGCGGAAATCAACCGCCGCCACCATGGGGCCCATGGTATGCGAACTCGATGGGCCAATGCCAATCTTATACAGGTCGAGGACGGAAATAAACATGACGGAAAAATACGATTCAGTGCTGGGTGTCACCTGAACGAATCATGTTCTACAAAGATCTGTGACCCTAGGAATTCTTCGGTTCTAGGTGGAGGGAAGCGATTCTAGGCGGAGGGACCCGGCCCTTTACCTTTCATCCGGAACCAGATTTACAGTTTTCGGGAATCATACGCCCAATGCAACAGCGCTTGCCGTTGCCGAGGCCTGCAGGTATAGTCGCCGCGTACGCAATTCTTGGTTAGCTGCGCAATGTGTCTTCGAATAGCCTTCCAGCGCTTGATCTGACGATCGTCATCTTCGCAGCGTCGACCCATGTAGTACCTGCAGTACCACTGAAACCATCCTCTTGGATCGTCTTCGTGAATCCATCCTTTGCGAATCCATTCTTTCAGTGGTTGCGAGGCATCAACGCCAAAAAAGTTTAAATTTTTATTTCCTTTTATCGGACTCAGGCGCGCGTTGTCAAACCAATCAGCAGGGAACTCATCGCGGCAATCCGTCATGTATTTCCCACCAAAAACGCCCAATTCCAGCATTTCCTTCGGCGAGAGATCGGGTTGAAACTCCGGATGAAAGTTTCCCCCTACGGGTTCGGACCGATGGTACGTGTACCCGGTCTGCATGACATCGTTGACTTCTACTAAAATCGGAACCATTCGGAGGATGGGTTAACGGAGTACGTTCGAAAAAAGCCCCCAAAATAACTTATCCCGGGACATTCTCTACAGAAAGTCCTAACCGATCAAGTCGTTCCCATTCCTGCCGCAAATGATTCAATACCCCATCGTAAGCGGGGCCTAACCCTTCAAAAAGCGCTTGGTAATACGCGATACCAGCCTGCAAATTGGACGCAAACGTGTGCAGGAATTTCCTGCTTTTGTCGGTTAGGTTTTCTTCCAACTCAACGGATTTTTGGGCCAAGTAGTCCACATACAAACGAAGCTCCTTGACAAACATGTGCGGGCGATCCGTTCGGGAAATCACATTGGTGCGGCCATATATGTGGTCCACCATGTCTTTCAGCGTCATTGTTCGGTCGAAGTACGCCATATTGGGTCCGGGGCAAATAGATACTTCGGGCCCTTCAATTTTAGTGCTCAGTTCAT
>JAURGV010000099.1 GCA_030833605.1 Rhodothermales bacterium | reverse complement strand
AGCTGGAACCAGTGGAATCGCCCGATCGCGTGCTTTTATCGACCGAACATCTTAGCTCCACCACTTCGCCGGAGGCGTCTTTAATCACCTCATCGCAACGAATAATGTATCCGTAGCGCAGGCGAACTTCGCCGCCCGGCACAAGACGATGGAATTTTTTGGAAGGTTGCTCCATAAAATCATCGCGCTCAATCCAAATTTCCCGCGTAAAGGGCACCATGCGTGAACCTTCATTCGGGATATCGTGGGGCCAGTAAGGCGCATCTAGTTCTTCGACTGAACCCGCCTCAATATTGGTCAATACAACCTTCAAAGGATCCAACACACACATAACACGGGGAGCCCGTGTATTGAGGTCGTCGCGAACGGCGAATTCCAACATCGCCATATCAACTCGGTTATCTGCTTTGGCCACGCCTATCATTTCGCAAAAACGGCGCAACGATTCCGGTGTATACCCACGGCGGCGCATTCCCGAAATGGTCGGCATGCGAGGATCGTCCCAGCCATCCACGTGTCCTTCTTTCACGAGTTGAAGTAGTTTTCGCTTACTCGTGACGGTGTAGTCTAAGTTTAACCGCGCGGATTCGTATTGGTGGGGGCGAGGCTCTGGAAAAAGAGCGTCTACCAACCAATCATACAGGGGGCGGTGAACGTCGAATTCGAGGGTGCACAACGAATGGGTTATGCCCTCAATAGCATCCGATAGAGGGTGCGCGAAGTCGTACAGCGGATAAATGGGCCATTCGTTGGCGCGTCGGTAGTGTGCGGCGTGCTTAATACGATACAACACGGGATCGCGCATCAACATATTTGGAGAAGCCATGTCAATTTTGGCTCTAAGTACATGCGCCCCATCGGGAAAGGAGCCTTCTCGCATGGTTGCGAAAAGGGCTTTGTTTTCGTCCACGCTGCGGTCTCTGAACGGACTTTGAACGCCGGCTTCCGTTACAGTACCCCTGTTCGCCCGAATTTCTTCGCTCGTTTGGCTATCTACATAGGCTTTGTCCTTTTCAATCAACTGGACGGCTAAGTCGTACAGTTGCTCGAAATAGTCCGATGCATAATACTCGTGCTCGTTCCAATCAAATCCGAGCCACTTGATATCATTTTTCATGGCCCGGACGTATTCCATATCCTCGGTTTCGGGATTGGTGTCGTCAAAGCGCAAATGACAGCGGCCTTTGTATTCCGCAGCCAAGCTGAAATTCAAACAGATCGCTTTGGCGTGGCCAATGTGAGGGTATCCGTTTGGCTCGGGTGGGAATCGGGTTATGATATCGCCGGTGACTTTACCGGAAGCGCGATCAGCATCAATAATTTGCTGAATAAAGTTTCTGCTTTCGCGGCGCTTGGCGACTGATGAATCGGATGAGCTCAAGTTATCGGACGGATGGGATGATACGGATAGACTCTTTAACGCCAACGAAACTAATAAATTCCCTGACAGTGTATGAAGTCACCCCGTTTAAATCACACCGATTTCCATGAAGATCCACGCTAGAACCGAGCGACTGATTCTCAGAGACTGGACGTCTGACGATCTTGACGATTACGCTGCAATCGTTGCCGATCCCGAAGTCATAGCTCATATTGGAGACGGTGAGCCACGAGCGCGCAGTTATGCGGTGGACTTTCTGGCGACCGTTACCGAGCAACAGGCGACTAGAGGTTGGACGCGTTTTGCTGTTGAACACGCGAAAACAGGTCATTTGATGGGATTTTGCGGGGTGGATGATAAAATTGGTAGGCTGGATTTCGGGTGGCGCTACGGGAAAGAATTTTGGGGTGCCGGCTATGGATATGAAGCGGCTGCCGCTGCACTGTGGGTGTGTCAAAACGTGTTTCATCTAACCCATATCACATCAAAGTCGTATCTCGAAAATGTTGGATCGATTCGCATTATTGAAAAGATGGGAATGGTCAAAATAGGCGAGGGGGCGGCCTTCGGCCGCCCCCTCGCAATATATGGCTTCAAAAATGAATGGCCGGAAGGCGTCTGACAGGTTGTAAAACCTACACCCGTTGTACGCAAGCGACCACGCCCCTTTAATTGGTCCCGGATTCCTTGATAATCACGTTGCCGTTGGTCGTTCTGATTTTCATTTTGTTCTTGCCACCATTCACTTTTCCAGTGCCCCTGATGGTCGAATGGCGATTGCGGCTGTTGGTGTCGCGATCATCTTTGACCTGAACATCGAAGTCAGATTGAATGGCGTAATCTTTGTCTCTTGCGTCACGGGTAACCCTGATTTCAATATCGAAATCGATGGAAAGGCCCTTAGGAACGGTAATTTCAATGTCGCCGCCCATGGACTCCAAGTCGACATGACGATCACCGTCTCGGCCGCCTACCATGTGAATTTCAATGTCGCCGCCCATGGTGTTGGCTTCAACCCAACCATCAATCGCTTTGATCGTGATTTCACCACCCATAGTGGTCGCTTTCACGTGTTTGGCCGCCCGATTGACCGAAATGTCACCACCCATCGTGTGCAGATCAGCTCCGTTCATGGCCTCATCCACCACTACGTCACCTCCCATGGTGCTAACAACAACTTCCGTGGCCGCATTTCCTATACCATTGGAGACATTGTTGTAGGTCACGTCGCCACCCATCGTGGTCCCTTTTACGTTTCCGACCACATCTTTGATGTCCACGTCACCACCCATGGTGTGCAACGTACCGTCAACCTTGGAGGCGGTCAGTGAAATATCGCCTCCCATTGTGGTAAAATTTACAGACCCTTCGAGTTTATCGAGCTCAATTTCACCCCCCATACTGGTTCCTTCGAGGGTGCCTTTGACGTCGCTGACCTTAACGTTACCCCCCATGGTAGAAACATCAAGATCAAACGTGTTAGGGATGTAAATCTCAAGATTTACGTCGGCCTGGTTCCTGCGACGATCGCGTACGTATTCGGAAGTAATCTCAATGGTATTGCCTTTCTGATCAAAATCTACGCTGACTTCTTCTGCGTTTCCGCCGTCATAGTCAACTCTAACCTCGACCTGGTTTCGCGACCAACCTTTAATCACAATCTCACCACCGGTTTCGAGATCGAGTTTCAGTTTTCCGCCGGTACGAACATCAAACGTTTTTGCAAGGTCTTGGGCAAGCAAGGGTTGTGCCGCAAAAGCGACCACAATCATGCTTAGGATAAATACATAAAAAGATCGTTTCATAGGATTCGCGCTGAGCGCTTTTAATAATAGAACAGTGTGTTGCTGCATCTTTGACAACCGTGACATCTAAATGGTTGGCACGCTAATTTCAATCCCGAGTAATTATTCTGGGGAGCAGAAAACGAACCAGTGCAGGCGAAAGGCGCGAAAGAAGAGGGCCGAAGCGCTCCGGGCCTCCAATAAAAACTAACGATTTGTTGCGGCACATAGAGTTAACCGCTTTCTGAGCGAAGGTAGCTGCGGGCATGGCGTTTCGATGCTGGTCGTCCATTTCGCCAAACGGTTGGCCTGCTCCGTTGAGTGCTCCTACACTTATGTCCGTGTGGATATATCCGGGACAAATAATGGTCATCTTGATATTCGTCCTAAACAACTCAGCCCGTAGGGATTCAAAATATCCCTGCGTAGCGTGTTTCGATGCGGCATAAGAAGACCTCCGAGGCGTTGCAACAAAACTCATGACGCTTCCAATCACAACAATTTGCCCTTGGTTGAGCTTCACCAAGTTCGGCAATACCAGATGAGTCAGCGCCGTATAGCCGAAATAGTTGACCTCCATAATGCGGCGTTCAACGCGTTGATTGGTTTCCAGCACGGTGCTGCGCTGGCCCACACCGGCGTTGAGGACCAGCACATCGAGCTGCCCATATCGGTCCATCAACGCTTGGTATGCGGCTTGTCTCGCTACGTCGTCGGTTACATCCAGAGGTAAGCAAAAATGGTCGTCGGGACGTTTACATTGCGCGCGAACCGCCTCCAATTTATCCGAAGACCGAGCAGACAAAACTATTTTAGCTCCCTGGCTGGCCAATTCAATGGCCATAGCTTTACCGATGCCGCTCGATGCTCCGGTAATCCAAACAACTTTATTAAAATATTTCAAGACACAATTCGCGAATAAGTTAGCATCCCTAGAAGATACTTCTTTTCGCGTCGTGCACCCTATGGGCAGATTGTCTTATAGTCCGTCTGCCGCACGACTAATGAACCACGCGAGCCGAACGTCTAAACATTACCGGAATCAAATCGCGATCCGGCATTCCAATTTGTACCAGCTCCCAGCTCGAATCGTATTCTTTAATGAGCTCGCGAAGTCGTTCAATCCGATGCTCGGTGTCAAAGCCGCCCCGGGTCCAATCAAACGATTCAACGCGGTAGTTAATAAGGCGTTTTTCGCCGTTAACGGTGACTTCTACATCAACGACGTCGTTTTCCTGAAGGGACGGCACCTGAATACAAATAGTCTTCATAAGGCTTTTTTCCTAATTGAATCAATCAGTGAGTTCAAGCGACTTCCGACTTCCATGAGAGAAATTAGACTGCCGCCATGCTGCCTTCAATAACGTTCTCGGTTACCACGTGACCATCAAATAAGTGGATCACACGTTGGCTGTATTCTGCATCCGAAGGAGAGTGAGTCACCATCGCAATGGTCGTCCCTGCTTGATTAAGCTGGGTCAACAAGTTCATCACTTCCTCTCCGTGCGTGGAGTCCAGGTTACCCGTAGGTTCGTCCGCAAGGATCAATTTTGGTCCCGCGACAACGGCACGAGCGATGGCAACGCGCTGTTGCTGACCACCCGAAAGCTGTTGAGGAAAGTGCGTTTGGCGGTGCAAAATTTGAACGGAGTCTAAAGCTGCCGTGACACGTTGTTTGCGTTCTTCAGTTGGCATTCCCAAATACAACAACGGCAATTCAACGTTTTCGTAGACGTTCAATTCGTCAATCAAGTTGAAGCTTTGGAACACGAATCCGATGTTTCCTTTACGCAATTGAGCTCGCTGACGCTCGCTCAGCTTGGAAACTTCCGTATCCAAGAACCAATACTCACCGTCTGTAGGATTGTCCAACAACCCCATAATATTCAATAGCGTAGACTTGCCACATCCAGAAGGGCCCATAATCGAGACAAATTCTCCTTCTTTGATCTCGATATTGACACTATTCAGTGCGGTGGTTTCGACTTCTTCAGTCAAATACGCTTTTTTGAGGGTTTTTGCTTTTATCATGGTTCTATTCTAATTGAGCTCAACTGGTTTGTTGAATTAATTTCCGGAAACAAGTTTGAGGTAATGGTACAAGTGCTTTATCGTACAGACATCTAACTAGGTTACAAGGTTGGCACGATTAGTTAAAAACTAGTCGGTCAGCATCGCCGAAAGTATCGTAGGAAGAGGTAACAACGCGTTCGCCGGCACTCAAACCTTCGAGCACTTCGTACACGTCCAAGTTTTTCCGACCCAATCGGATGGTTCTTTTGGAGGCAAAATCGCCCGATGGGTCTACTACATAAATCCAATTTCCTCCAGTAGCCTGGAAAAAGGCACCCAAGGGTACCACAGTAGCGTCTTCGGGGTCACTCATCTCCAGTCTAAATCGAACGGTTTGGCCCCTCCGAATTGACGTAGGAGTTTCGCCGGTAAAATCAAGGTCTACTTTAAATCTGCTGTTGGAAACTTCCGGGTAAACGCGTCGGATTTCCATTTCATATTCCTGCCCGGCAATACTCGTTGTAACGGCACGCTGACCCCGTCTAACACGGCTAATATGGAACTCATCTATTTCAGCGCGCACTTTTACGCCGTCGAGTACGTCAATCTGTCCAAAACGGAATCCGGAAGTTTTAAGTTCACCCAATTCCGCGTTCAATTGAGAAAGTTGACCTGAGACAGGAGCCCGTAACGTTAAGTTGGCAAGTCGATCGTTGATCAAGGCAAAGTTAGCTTCCATGCGCTGGACGGCGTCTTCCATTTGATCGATTTGAATGCGTTGACGCAAACTGTCCTGCTGGTACGACCTGAGCGTTAAATCGCGGCGTTGGATTAGATACTGCAATTCATCATCGACACGCTCGTATTCCGCGCTAGAGACCATTTTTTGATCAAATAACGGTTTTAACCTTTTTTCTTCTCGTCTAAGCCTACGGATGTTATAGTCCATGTCCGTAATCTGTTGGCGCATACTCAGGTTTTGTTGCTCGACGCGAAAACGCGTGTCTTCCAATCGGTTGTTTTGCTCAATGCGTTGGGTTTCCGTCTGCAAAAGGCTTAGCTGAAGCGTGGCGTTGGATAATCTTAAAATGGGATCGCCTTCCTCAATAATTTCGCCTTCCAGTACAAAAATTTCTTCAATACGACCACCTTCTACTGCGTCCAAGAAAACGGTGGTCCGAGGCTCAACATTTCCGGTCGCCGGAATATTTTCCTGAAACGGTCCAAACGTAACCTCTGAAATAGAGACTCTTTCGAGATCGACATTCAGTTTACGACCGCCGGTAGTGGTACTCAGGCCCCATCCGACTAAAACAATAAATGCAACCGCAGCCAACACCATCCCAATACGAGCGTTGGTCCATGTCTTTTTGTCGATCTGGCGATCCATACCTTCGCCACCACCCATTCCTTTGGGGGAAGAAGCACCGGCCGGCCCGGAGCCCCGTGGCGAAAGCAAGGTGTCAATGGAGGATCGTTTTACTGGCGGATTGGAAGGTGCCATAAGTAGTATTAGGAAAACGTGAGGTCGTTGAATTCTGGGTACTTCACGTAAAACACGACGTCATTGTTGCACGCGCGCCAGATAAAATTAACTGAACGGTACTGGATGGAAGTCGTATTTTAAGTTTTCACCAGGTCGTATTTCTACATTCTAGTATGAGCAGAATCGTTCGCACCGGCGACACACCAGCAAAAACACGCAATTTGCACCGTAGATCGTGTGCAGAAGCCATTCGGTTGTTGGCACAAAAACCTTCTTTTGATGATGAGGCCAAAGATCTCGCTGCATTCCTAGTGTTTAGTCTGCGAGGGATTGGCGAAACGATTGAAGGCAGTGCGCAGGCCTGGGACGATCGCAATTATTGGAAAAAGGCAGAAGCGTTACGGCATAAATGGAGATGGACCACGCAAAAGTCAAACGACCTTGCGAAGTTGGTGTACGAAGGAAAATGGCAATTATTGGCTCCCGAAATCATTGCATTGGTCCCTCATTTTGCAGATGTTAGCATTACAACCATTACACGATCACCCGATTGGTGGGTCGGTGCTCGTCGCGCTTTGGCCAGAGAATTTGAGTCAAAAAAAGACTAACCTATCCTTTAGTCAGCTATGATTTCTAACAAAACTACACTTCAAGCCGGGACATTATTGGTGTCTCCGCCCGTGCAATCGGATGTAAATTTCAAGCGGGCCGTGATTCTGGTATGCGAGCATTCGGAAGAAGGAAGTTTTGGATTAATCCTCAACCGTTCACTGGCGCTAACCATCGATCAGGTGGTAGAAGAGTTCGAGGGGCATCGCGAAGATGTGCGCTGGGGCGGCCCTGTGCAGCCCAAAACATTGCACTTCCTTCACCGGGTGCCGGACATTATCCCAGGTGGAATTGACATAAAACCCGGCGTTGTTTGGAGCGGGAATTTCGAATTGGCCAAAGTAGCCATTGAAAACAAAATGATTCAGCCCGGCGATATTCGGTGTTATCTCGGATATGCAGGCTGGTCGGCGGGTCAGTTGCAGCAGGAGATCGAAAACGGAGGATGGATTTTAGCGGATTCGACCTCGAAATCGGTTTTCGAGATCCCCGATGAATCGCTTTGGCGACGCACGCTTCGTGGTCTAGGGGGATCCTATTCCATTTTGGCGAACTACCCGGAGTACCCCAGTCTTAACTAGGCTTGCGCGGACACGTTACGGGCCAATCTGTCTATCCTTTCCCAGCAATTAAGCGCATAAATTCTGCTCGCGTGTTGGCATTTTCCATAAAAGGACCCGACATCGAGCTGGTGGTGGTAATCGAGTTCAATTTTTGAACCCCACGCATCACCATACACAAATGGGTGGCTTCCAGAACGACCGCGACGCCCTGTGGCTGCATTGCGGTTTCAATGGCTTCTTTTATCTGTTGAGTTAGCCGCTCCTGAACCTGAAGTCGGCGGGCAAACACATCAACTACCCTCGGAATTTTGGACAACCCAACAATATGACCGTTGGGGATATACGCCACATGGGCCTTCCCAAAAAACGGGACCATATGGTGTTCGCACATACTAAAAAACTCGATGTCCTTGACCAGAATCATTTCATCGTACGATTCTGCAAAAACAGCGCCCCGAAGAATTTCGCTGGCATCCTGCTGATATCCCTGAGTTAGAAAAAGCATCGATTTCGCTACTCTTTCAGGGGTT
>JAURGV010000098.1 GCA_030833605.1 Rhodothermales bacterium | reverse complement strand
GTGACAATGCTTCCATCTTTAGCCGGAATGGGGTCACCGTGAGGATCGTGCGTGGGGTAACCCAACATCTGATCCACTCGTTGCTCAAATTCTTCTGAGATGTGGTGTTCTAGGTGTTCGGCTTCATTGTGCATTTTTTCCCAATCATACCCCATAATTTCTCGGAGATAGGTCTCCAGAAGTCGATGGTGGCGAATGATTTCCAGCGCAATTTTTTCGCCGGTTTCGGAAAGCCGGACGCCTTTATACGAAGTGTAGTTTACCAAGCCCAATTGAGACAAACGCTTCACCATATTGGTCGTTGAAGCGGGCGAAACCCCCATCTTAGCCGAGAGATCGGTGGTCGATACCCACCCCTCGTCTTGTAGCTTGTAAATAGCTTTTAAATAGTCTTCAACCGCCTGGCTGAGCATTTCTCGTAGGGACATAGCGTTGGATTGAAGAACCGGAAGGTAATGGTGAATGGCTTTGTGGTCTCAAACGCGCCAAGGAAGCAGTCGATCCGGCGCAGCGGCTTGTATTAATGCCCGCGCCAGAAATACGGCCGGATCTAACAAGGGAATGAGATTATGTGTAGGAGACGGAACGGCTAAAGGGAGCTCGGTGCAGCCCAAAATAACCACTTCGGCTCCTTGAGCGACTACGTCTTCAATCGCATCGACTAGACCTTGAACGGCGGCACCATGCACCGGGGATGAACAGGCCTTTATTCCGGTTTTTGGATCAAAAATGGCGGGGGTGAGCGCGTCTTGGTGGCGCGGTTGAATCGGATTTAAGCCAGCTTTCACCAATAGATTATCGTACAACTTGAAACGCAGTGTCCCTTCCGTACCCAAAACGCCAACGTTTTTGATGTGGGGGTACTGCGACTGAATGCCCGCAACCGTTTCCTCAATCAAATGAATGATAGTCAGATCGGGGCAGCGGGAGCGGAGTTGGCTTTTAAACTCGTCGAAAATCCCAGGAGAATGCGCCGTATTGCACGCCACACCCACCACCTTTACACCGAGGGCATACAGTTTTTGTACGCCTTCCACCATGTGATGAGCCGGATTTACGGTCGTATGGCCAAATAAAAACTGAGTTCGATCGGGTATAGAAGGGTCGCCATACAAGAAAGAAGGAATATGGTCCTGATCTTTTGTGGCTCGGGTGTGGGCCACAAGTTTCGAAGCGAGGTCAATACCCGCTTGAGGTCCCATTCCTCCTAGAATTCCAATGGGTTGGGCTGCTTTCATGAAGGATGAAGGTGGATTTGGGGAGACTAGACTACGATTCAGAGTGGTATATTACATAAAAGTAGACTTCTTCCTAATATCGATGTCGGCCGCCCATGCGAGTTATTTATCAACATATTTTCCGATGCGATTCGGCCGAGCCTTTTCTTGCCAGCGTAGGGTTTGCTCGCATAATGGGTGCATGCATAGCCGTAATTACAGTGGCGATGTTGGGATGGTTGCCCATATTAGCCCAATCCAATGCGGCTGATTCCTCGCAAAGGCCGCGCGCGAGAGAATTGGGTATTGCTCCCGGGGTTTTATCTCCTGGCCCTCTAAATACGATTACCGATGTGGAAGGTGTGCGGGTGGGTCAGGTGACCATTTGGGAAGGTGATTCCGTTAGAACGGGTGTCACCGCCATTCTAACACATGAAGGCAATCCGTATCAATCACGCGTTCCTGCCGGGTTTTTTCAAGGAAACGGATACGGAAAGTTTGCAGGAAGCACCCAAATTATTGAACTGGGGGAGCTGGAAACGCCAATTGTATTAACCAATACGTTGTCCATTGCTCAAGGGATGGAGGGCATCATTTCTTGGACATTGGCTCAGGCCGGCAATGAAAATGTGAGGTCGGTAAATGCCGTGGTCGGAGAAACCAACGATGGTTTTCTCAACGATATTCGGGGTCGGCATGTCCTTGCGTCACATGTAGTTGAAGCTATTTCGAATGCTACTTCTGGACCGGTTCAAGAGGGTAGCGTTGGGGCTGGAACAGGAACCGTTTCTTTTGGATGGAAAGGGGGGATAGGGACCAGTTCGCGCAGGTTGCCCACATCGTTAGGTGGGTACACGGTTGGTGTTTTGGTTCAAACGAATTACGGGGGCATTCTTCAGATTGACGGAGTACCTGTAGGGGAAGAGTTGGGTCAGTACTATTTAAAACAAGAGTTGGATCGGGGTGATGCAGATGGATCCATTATCGTAATAATCGCGACCGACGCACCCTTATCGGATCGCAATCTTACCCGGATGGCAAGTCGTGCTATGTTAGCGATTGGAAGGTCGGGATCGCCAGCAACGAATGGCAGCGGAGACTACGCGCTGGCTTTTTCGACGGCCTTGGAGGTTCGTCGTGAAGGGAATTTGAAATCCAGCAACGGATTAGCCAATGCCAACATTTCGCCACTTTTTGAGGCCGTTGTCGAGGCTACAGAAGAATCAATCTACAACGCGTTATTTAAAGCCACTTCCGTAAAAGGCGCCAACGGGACCGTAGAAGCCCTATCTATAGAAGAGGTTATACGGGTTTTTCGCAAGTATGGGCGAGACGTGAATTTTTTAAGGTGATTGATTCCGCGATGATATCTCGTTGCGCAAAGGCCAAAAGATCCTTATTTTTTCAGGTCTGTACAGTTTTGGGTCCCGGCCCGAATGACGCATCGTTGATACAATCCTTTGTTGATCGCTTTTTGGGTAACTAAAATCGCGTGACGCTTTTGGATCGTCATTGCCCCGTCGTCTAATGGCAGGACAGCGGCCTTTGAAGCCGTACGTGGTGGTTCGAATCCACCCGGGGCAACAGCTTGAAAAACCCAATAGGATTGCTCCCTAAAGAGCATCACAACGTTAACGTAATGAGCAATAATTTCCCAATCAGCATTTTTGCTGGACGTTCCAATCCTGCTTTGGCACGCGGTATCGCGCATGCCTATGGTCAGGAGTTGGGTCGCGTGGAAATTAAAAATTTCTCCGATGGAGAGATGTATGTTCATTACGAAGAATCCATTCGTGGATGTGATGTCTTTTTGATTCAGAGCACGCAGCCTAACGCAGATAACTGGTTAGAACTGTTTTTACTGATTGATGCTGCAAAACGCGCATCGGCAGGAAGAATTACTGCGGTTATTCCTTATTTCGGGTATGCTCGTCAAGAGCGTAAGGATCAGCCGAGAGTGTCGATTGCAGCCAAATTGATGGCCAATATTTTAACCACGGCAGGGGTTGATCGCGTGTTGACCATGGATCTACACGCTTCCCAGATTCAAGGATTTTTTGATGTGCCAGTGGATCACCTTTATGGATCCGCCATTTTCGCTGATTACTTCAAGCGCAAAGCATTGAGCAACTTGGTTGTCGTGGCTCCCGACGTAGGGAGTGTTAAGATGGCTCGTTCGTACGCCAAGCGTTTGGATGCGGATTTAGCCATTATCGACAAACGTCGCCCTGCTCAAAATGAAGCCGAGGTGATGAATATCATTGGTGAAGTGGAAGGAAAGAATGCCATTATCATTGATGATATGGTTGACACTGCCGGGACATTAACCAATGCAGCAAACGCACTAAAAAAAGCGGGTGCATTGGAAATTATAGCTGCTGGAACACACCCGTTGTTGTCCGGACCAGCTTACGATAGAATTGAAAATTCAGCGTTATCTAAACTTCTCGTTACCGATACAATCCCTTTGTCTCGTACATCGGACAAAATAGAGGTGATCAGTGTTGCAGAGATTTTTGCTGACGCTATTAGACGCATTTATACAGACGAATCGGTTTCAACCCTTTTCCTCTCGTAAATCAAACTTATTGAACAACAATACAAGGTATTAAAGCAATGGATGTCATCACGCTAGACGCGAAATCCCGGGAAGCCGGTAAGACGGCTGCAAAAGCTGCTCGCAGAGAGGAGTCGGTTCCATGCGTGCTGTACGGACACGGCACGGAGCCACGCTCATTTCAAGTTGCAGAACTCAGTCTTCGCGACTTAGTCTACACCAACGAGTTTCATCGTGTGGAAATCAAATTAGACGGAGAAGTTTTTAACTGTGTGTTGAAATCTATTGATTTTCACCCCGTTACAGACCGCATTATCCACGTTGATTTTCAGGTCCTAAACGAAAAAGAGCGCGTTACTGTTAAGGTGCCTGTTCATTACGAAGGCAACGCCGTTGGCGTTCGTAATGGTGGGTCATTGAAAACATTCGCGAACAAAATCACCATCAAATGTCTTCCAGCTGATCTACCTGATCACCTTAGCGTCGACATTTCGAAACTCAAAATTGGTCAATCCATTTTGGTTCGTACGTTGAAAATTGCTGGCGTTGAAATCAAAGCGCCTCAAGACCAAACGTTGGTATCTGTGATCAGACCTCGCGTCGCCATCGCAATTGATGAGGACGAAGAAGGCGAAGAAGGAGCCGAAGCTACTGAAGCTGTAGAAGAGCCAGCAGAAGCGTAGGTCTTAGCTGATCGAGTATTTCAATCTGAATCAGATTGAATGTGCCGGGGTCGCGCGCATGCGCGACCCCGGCATCTTTTTTTTGTAGATTCTCTCGCACCCGGATGGGTATCCAAACTTCTAGAAAATGGCTGCAGCAAAACGAATCATAGTTGGACTGGGGAATCCAGGGTTTCAGTATGAAAAAACCCGCCACAATATCGGATTTGAGGTTATTGAGGCCTTATCCGTACGCATAAAAGAGCCGCTAAAAACGAAGGGTCAATCCAAAATAGCGTGGGGTTCCTGGAGGGGACAGCCCGTAGGCATTGTGCAACCCCAAACGTTTATGAATAAAAGCGGATTGGCGGTGGAAGAATTGGTCCGTAAAAACGGATTAAGCCCTGAAGACGTGCTGGTTATTGTGGACGATTTGAACCTGGCAACGGGAGCGATAAGAATTCGAGGCAAAGGCGGGGCAGGTGGTCACAATGGGTTGGAAGATATCGCTGACTGGTTGGACTCCAACGACTTCCCCCGTTTACGCATTGGCATTGGAAACGAGTTTGGGAAAGGACAGCAAGCCAATTATGTGCTGGAAGCGTTCACGGAAGAAGAAAGAGTGTTAATTGATCCAGCGATTGAAAAAGCACGCGATGCAGCTTTAACTTTTGTTACGGATGGAATCGTAACCGCAATGAATCGCTTTAACGGATAAATAGAGCGCTTCCGGCCGTGATAGAATTCTTGGTTAATGAATATCAAAAGTGAAGCAAAAAGGGTAATTTTTCGAATTCAGTTTTCGTGTAAACAGAAGGACTTTTCGTCCCAGAACTTATCTAGAGGATCTACAACGCAATGAACATTGCCACATTGACCATTCTCGTTCCCATTACTGGAGTGATTGCTCTCCTATATGCCTGGACAAAGGCACGTTGGATCAATAAACAGGAAGTCGGAACGGACTTAATGGCCGAAATATCAACCGCAATCGCGGAAGGTGCGAGGGCTTTTCTTCGACAAGAATATCGCGTATTGATCATTTTCGTGATCGTAGTCGCCGCACTTTTGGCGTTTGCTAACGCTGGACAGGCTAATTCTTCTTGGATGATTGCCATTTCCTTCGTCGTTGGTGCTTTCTGTAGCGCATTGGCGGGCTTTATTGGAATGAACGTAGCTACGAAGGCTAACGTTAGAACCACTAATGCCGCTCGCACTAGCCTTGGATCAGCTCTAAACGTCGCGTTTTCAGGCGGTTTAGTCATGGGCCTATCCGTAGTTGGCTTGGGAATTTTAGGACTAGGCTCGCTGTTCATTGCTTACGATAGCATGACCGCTTGGGATATTTCAAAAGTAATTAGTGTCATTTCTGGTTTCTCGCTAGGCGCTTCTTCGATTGCGCTATTTGCGCGTGTCGGTGGCGGTATTTATACCAAAGCAGCGGACGTTGGGGCAGACCTTGCGGGTAAAGTATATGAAGGCATTCCAGAAGACGACCCACGTAACCCGGCTACTATTGCCGATAACGTAGGGGATAACGTCGGTGACGTTGCCGGAATGGGTGCTGACTTGTTTGAATCATACGTAGGCTCCATCATCGGTACTATGGTACTTGGAACGGCGTTTTTGCAATTAAGCGAATTCCAAACTGCTGCATTTGGCGAACTTAGCCCGATTGTTCTTCCGCTCGTATTGGCAGGAGCTGGTATTTTGGTTTCTATCTTAGGGTCTTTCTTTGTGAAAGTAAAAGAAGGTGGAAATCCTCAGCACGGACTTAACGTGGGTGAATTTGGTGCAGCTGGCTTTATGGCCGTTTTAGCCTACTTCATTATCACGTGGATGCTTCCAGAAAGCTGGGTTGTGGGAGGCTCTACCATTACGGCCATGGGTGTTTACTACGCCGTTTTAATTGGTTTGGCAGCGGGTACCATCATCGGATTGGTAACCGAGTATTACACAGCAACCGGAAAAGGTCCTGTGACGGGCATCGCCAATCAATCGGTAACCGGTGCTGCAACGAACATCATTGCTGGTTTGGGCGTGGGTATGTACTCCACAGGTATTCCGACCATCGTTTTGGCACTAAGCATCATTGGCGCGTTTACGTTTGCTGGTATGTACGGCATCGCGATTGCAGCCGTAGGTATGCTATCAGTTACCGGTATCCAGTTAGCTGTTGACGCCTACGGTCCTATCTCTGACAATGCCGGTGGTATTGCTGAGATGGCGAAGTTGCCACCAGAAGTTCGCGAGCGTACCGACAAGTTGGATGCCGTTGGAAATACGACAGCCGCTATCGGTAAAGGTTTTGCGATCGGTTCTGCCGCGCTAACGGCTCTTGGTTTGTTTGCAGCTTTTATGCAGCAAGCTAACGTTCCTAACATTGACGTCGCCAATCCAACCATTTTAGCTGGATTGCTGATCGGTGCCATGTTACCCTACGTGTTCTCTGCAATGGCAATGGGCGCAGTAGGTAGAGCAGCCGCAGAAATGATTAAAGAAGTAGGACGTCAGTTCGCTGAAATTCCTGGTCTTCGCGAAGGCACAGCCAAAGCAGATCACGAGCGTTGTGTCGAGATTTCCACGAAAGCCGCTATTCGCGAAATGGTTCTTCCTGGACTATTGGCCGTTGTGGTCCCTGTCGCGATCGGTTTTATCGACAAAAGCATGCTTGGTGGATTGCTAGCCGGTGTTACCGTTTCTGGCGTCTTGTTCGCCATTTTCCAGTCGAATGCGGGTGGAGCATGGGACAATGCGAAGAAAATGATTGAAGGCGGCATCATGGTCGACGGCAAAAAGATTTCGAAAGGCTCCGAAGCCCATAAAGCATCTGTTGTGGGAGATACCGTTGGTGACCCACTAAAAGATACTTCAGGTCCTTCGCTGAACATTTTGATCAAGTTGATCGCGGTAGTTGCGCTCGTAATCGCACCGTTGATTGCCTAATTGATTTGGAATAATGAGGGGCGATCTGAAACAGATCGCCCCACGAGCGTTTTAAAGCATTCCAATGTTTTTATTTTGTCGGTTGTCCGACACTCATTTAACCCTGATTAAGTCCCATGGCCAAAGTTGAAGTTTCGATGCCCAAAATGGGTGAGAGCATCACAGAAGGCACTGTAATTGAATGGATTAAAAAGCCAGGCGATGTCGTAGAACTCGACGAAGCTTTGCTTGAGATCGGCACGGATAAAGTGGATACAGAAGTCCCTTCTCCTGCCGCAGGCATTCTTACAGAGATCAGGGTTGAAGCAGGAGATACGGTAGACGTCGGTACGATAATAGCCGTTATCGATACAGATGTGAATGCCACCGTGTCGTCGGGCGCTGCCCCAGCTGCTCCGGTTTCACAGGCTGCCGTAGCACCGACACCAGCTCCAGCACTGCCACCTGTTGCCGTTAGCGCTCCAGTAGCTTCCACGGAAGCAGCACCGTCTGTTTCGGCGTCGAGTGGCACGTCAATTGATGTGCTTATGCCGAAAATGGGTGAAAGCATCATGGAAGGCACGGTGCTGACGTGGCACAAAAAAGTTGGCGATGCGATTGAATTGGACGAAACGTTATTGGAAATAGCGACGGACAAAGTGGACACCGAAGTTCCTTCTCCCGCAGCTGGTTTTGTTCAAGCGATATTGATTCCAGAGGGTGAAACGGTAGACGTTGGAACCAAGATTGCCGTTATTGGCTCTTCGGTAGACGCGATTGCCGCACAACCTGCATCTTCAGCTCCTGCCGCATCTTCAGCTCCTGCCGCACCTTCAGCTCCTGCTGCGCCGTCAGCTCCCGTTGCGACGAGCCCAGCTGCTGCGCAGCCAGCCATCTCGGTACCCGCTGGCGTAGTGGGCGGAGATGGTGGACCGATTCCTAGAGTGGGTCCTGCCGGCGAATTTTATTCTCCATTGGTTCGTGCTATTGCCGAAAAAGAGGGGGTTTCCCTGTCGGAA
>JAURGV010000097.1 GCA_030833605.1 Rhodothermales bacterium | reverse complement strand
TGAAACCGTCACGAAACTGGCTGAAAATAGGCGGGCTGCCATTATGGACTGGGGAACACGCATGAATGCCATTGGCGATTTTAGAACACGGGACGCTAAAATTGAGGCCGCAGGCGTGTTAGGGGTTTTATCTTCGCGTTGGTCAGGCGGATGGGGCGTTAATAAAGTGTTCTCTGCAACCACAAAAACGGCTGTCGCCATTGATATTTCTTGCGAAGACTATGGCCTATTGTACCGGCTTGCAGCGAGTGGAAATACACCAACCATTAGGGTTGAAGCTGAAGCCAAAGCGTTGGGTACCGTCCCTCAGTTCAACGTCGTTGGGCGGATTACCGGAAACGAAAAACCAAACGAATACGTTCTTTTAGGGGCGCATTTAGACTCTTGGCACGCCGCAACGGGCGCGACCGATAATGGAACGGGTTCCATTACCATGCTGGAAGCGATGCGCATTCTTAAAACAGCCTATCCCAATCCTAAACGAACCATTCTAGTTGGTCATTGGGGATCTGAGGAACAAGGAACGATTGGTTCAAGTGCTTTCCGGGAAGATCATCCGGAAGTTATGGAAGGCATGCAAGCAGCCTTCAACCAGGACAACGGAACGTGGCGTTTTGAACGCTTGGAAGGACAAGGCTTCCTAGGTTCTGCCGCTCACCTTCCGGTTTGGATGAGTGTTGTACCGACCGAAATCTCATCACATATTACGTTGGAAGTCCCCGGTGCACAGAACAATTCAGGAAGTGACCATACCTCATTCCTCTGCGCGGAAGTACCTAGTTTTAGGTTACAATCACCTTACGACGAGTATCGTCAGTATACCTGGCACACCAATCGGGACACCTACGACAAAATTGTATTTGATGATCTGAGCGAAAACGCAACTTTAGCCGCGATGATGGCTTATATGGCCTCGGAAGATCCAACTAAAATGGATCGCTCGTTAGCCAATTTGCCGGGAACGGGACGCAACGGTGGGTCCCGAACATGGCCGACTTGCCGTCCTGCGCGACGCTCCGCACAATAGTATTATTGAGTAATCTTGAGATGGGTCGAGGGGCGCCGCAGGCGGCGCCCCTCTCCTACTTTATACACCTTGAAAAAAACCCTCCAGAACATAGGGCTTAGCCCTTGGTCGGAAAGTCAATTTGAATCGCACTTGCGAGACGGGCTTGTAGCTGCACGAGTAGTTGCGGTGCATCGCACGATGATGATTGTGCATGATGGCCGAAAAGAAATCAAAGCCGAATTGACGGGTCGACTGCAGTTTATTGCCGTTTCGCCAAGCGATCTCCCTACTGTAGGTGATTGGGTGACCATTCATGTCCTGGATGATGGAGAATTCGCCGTTGTTCACGAGGTCATGCCACGCAGATCGGTCGTGGTTAGAAAAGCAGCTGGATCCGTCGTTGAAGAACAGCTCATTGCTGCGAATGTGGATGTCGCGTTTATTGTTCAAGCTTGCGACATGGATTTCAATTTGCGGCGTCTAGAGCGGTATCTGGCGGCCGTCAGGACGGGTAATGTCCGCCCCATCATTTTGTTATCCAAAAGTGATGTCATTAGCCCGGATGAACTACAACATTTTGTAGACGATATCCACACCATTGAGCCCTTTTTGCCTATCGTTCCGTTTTCAAATAATGACCCTGATCAGTTGGCGTCCATTGAGGGCCTTCTAGAAGAGGGTAAAACGTATTGTTTGATCGGTTCATCAGGTGTTGGAAAATCAACCCTGGTAAACCGTTTAATCGGTTCTGAAAAACTTAAAACGAGCGCCATTCGCGAAAAAGATGGTAAAAGAAAGCATACGACTACGTCGAGACAGCTTATCGTTTTAAAGAACAAAGCCGTTCTCATCGACACTCCTGGTATGCGCGAGTTTGGAGCCGTCGGCATTGAATCCGGACTCCAAGAGACGTTTCTGGAAATAGAAATACTCGCCGAAGACTGCAAATTTGGCAATTTTAGCCATACCGTTGAAGTGGGCTGTGCTTTACTAGCCACAATTGAAACGGGCGAGTTGGAAGCATCCCGACTTAATGAATTCCTAAAGCTTAAACGAGAATCGGCCAGAAACGAAATGTCTCTGGCCGATAAACGTAAAAAAGATAGGAGTTTAGGAAAGTTGTACAAGCGCATCCTAGACGAAAAGAAGGATCGACGCTAAGTATCCTTCCTATTTATCTAGTTGAAACCCTACGAAGCCACGTGATATCAGGGCACATAACAGGATTATTAGCCCAAAAACCGGTGGAATAAATGACACGTAGAGGCCACTAGCTAGCAGTGTGGGAGAAACCGCGCCTACCTGCTGAATGACCGAAAATGCCTGCATCAAGCCAAGTTCTTGACTGAGCAGCCCCAAAAAGAAGCTGAATATCCCCATCTGAAGCACCAAGGAATTGAAGCGTCGAATAGAACGAATAGCTTGGTCTTTTTGAGCGTCGGGAGTATCTCTAAGCGCCATAAGGGACCCAAAGGATTTAATGGATACGCCTAGGACGGCAAGGAGAAGAACCAAAAGCGGATACATGAACATCCCGCCTGAGTTAAATAAGTTCATCATGATTATCTCGGTTGATTAGAAAGACCTTCCAAACGTACATAGCTCCCCATTTTTCGACAATTCAATTTCGACAAACAGACGGGTTCTGTCGATACACAACGTCATCATATTGGTCGACTAACTTAAGGCATTCGTCGACATTCCGTCATTTATACCAGATAAAACAACTATTTTCGATACTTCATTAGTGTTAATGGTATGAATCGAATCCTAACCCATTTCCTATTTTGGCTTTCCGTGCTCCTCTTTTACGCCGTGTATTTTGGCGCAAAAGGAGACTCGTTTAGTCAAAGTCTGTTTTTTGTGGCCTTTTTTCTACCCGTCACCATTGCTACAACGTATACGATCAACTATTGGTTGATCCCTCGGTACCTAAAAAAAGGACTACTTCCACTTTTTGCATTGTATTGCGGATACATTTTGTTGATTTCCATTTATGCAGAACTTGCCGCCTTTATCGCGCTCTACCTCATAAACAAATCATTCCAATCGTTATTCGAGCAGCCGCTACTGCTGGACCTAATGGACATCTTGGTCGGGATGTACATCGTTATTTTTGCTGCAGTTGCCATCCATCTGGTACGAAAATGGCGGGTTTCAGAAGGGTTGGTTTCGGAACATCGCTCCCAACGCTTTAAGGCTGAAAATGAATTGGAAGACATCAAACAAAATTCCGATCGCATTCTGACCCTTCGGGTTGATAGAGAAGACCATCAGATTCGTGAAAAAGATATCGTCTATATCGAAAGTCAACGGGATTATGCACTTCTGCACCTGCGAAACAGCTCCATTTTAACCAAACGAACCTTGGCCTCGTTGCTGGAAGATCTAAATCCGGACGAGTTTATTCGCATTCATCGCTCTTACGTAGTCCAGCTTAATAAAATCACCTCCTCCAGTTCAACGTCGGTTCATATTGAGGACACGTCACTGCCCATTGGCCGGTCCTATAAAGATCATTTTCTGTCTAAACTCCACTTGAGAAAAGGAGAACCGGTTTACGATATCTAATTTCTTCTCACACTCTTAGCGAGAATGGTGCCACCCAATCAAAACTTGCGTGTTGAAGGCAGATCATCATTCAAACTATCAGTATGTCCCTAAAACTTAGAAATATTGCCATTGTGGCACACGTTGACCATGGAAAAACTACTTTGGTTGACTCCATGTTATGGCAAAGCGGCATTTTCCGTGACAATCAGGATGTTGCCGAACGTGTGATGGATTCCATGGACCTTGAACGGGAAAAAGGAATCACGATCATGGCAAAAAACACCGCTGTGCAGTACGGCGATGTTAAAATAAACATTGTTGACACTCCTGGGCACGCTGATTTTGGTGGCGAAGTTGAGCGTACGCTGCGCATGGTTGATGGAATCATGCTTTTGGTTGACGCAGCGGAAGGGCCTCTTCCCCAGACTCGTTTCGTATTGTCCAAAGCGTTGGAATTGAAACTTCCGGCAATTGTGGTGATCAACAAAATTGACCGCGACGATGCTCGTGTTGAGGAAGTATTAAACGAGGTTTACGATCTATTTATTGATCTCGATGCCTCCGATAGCCAAATCGAATTTCCCGTTATTTACGCTGTCGCCAAAGATGGTCAGTGTAAAACATCGATGGATGATGAACTGGTAGACTTGCAACCACTGTTTGATACCATTCTAAAAGCTGTACCTGCTCCTACTGGAGATCCAGAAGCTTCTGTCCAGGTGCTTGTGACCAACGTACAACCTGACAATTACCGTGGCCCCTTAGCTATTGGTCGAATCATTAACGGTTCGCTGAAAAACCGTCAACGTGTGGTTCTATGTCACCGTGATGGTCGTTTTACGCCCGTCCAAGTCACGGCACTTTTCCAATATTCCGGCTTAGGTCGCGTTGAAACGGATGTGGCCGGCCCTGGCGATATTGTCGCTATCGGTGGAATGAGCGGAATTGGACTAGGAGAAAGCATCGCTGACGCTGAAAATCCCCTACCGCTTGAGCCATTGCACATCGACGAGCCAACCATGTCGATGGAATTTAGAATCAACGATTCTCCATTTGCTGGTCGTGAAGGTAAGTATGTTACCTCTAGAAATTTGAAAGATCGTTTGGCAAAAGAAGCTGAAACCAATCTTTCCATGCGCATTGATGCAACGGATTCGGCCGATTCCCATCTGGTTTATGGTCGTGGCGAGCTTCAAATGGCGATTTTGATCGAACAGATGCGCCGCGAAGGCTTTGAGTTCTCTGTCGGAATGCCCAACGTTATTACGAAAGAAATCGGCGGCAAACGCTGTGAACCGTACGAAACGGCTCTGATTGACGTTGCGGAAGATTTCATGGGCGCCGTGGTGCAAAAAATGGGTATCCGTAAAGGGGTTATGACCAAAATGGTGAATCATGGTTCTGGACGTATTCGTCTTGAATTTGAGATCCCCAGCCGTGGTCTAATTGGCTACCGCAGCGAATTCCTAACCGATACCAAAGGAACGGGTATCTTGACCCACCTTTTCGATAAGTACCGTCCTTGGGCCGGAGAGATCGCACATCGTGCATCAGGTGCCTTGGTGGCGGATCGGTCCGGTAAAGTAACCGGGTATTCCATTGTGAGTCTCCAGGAACGCGGTGAGCTGTTTCTTGGACCTACGGACGAAGTTTACTCTGGAATGATTGTGGGCGAAAACAGCCGCGACGTTGACCTTGAAGTCAACATCACGAAAGAGAAAAAGCTGACGAACATGCGCGCTTCTTCGGCGGATGCATTCCAAAAGCTGATTCCACCCCGTCGTTTTTCACTGGAAGAAAGCATTGAGTTCATCCGTGAGGATGAACTCATTGAAGTGACACCGACTTCCCTTCGCATTAGAAAGCGTCATCTGGACCCACACATGCGTAAAAAGGCTGAAATGACGCGTAAAGCGGCAGCCGAATAGGATCATCGCGCCTCTCATGATCTCCATTCTAGGAATTCCATACGATGCGTCTTCTTCCTTCATGCGGGGGCCTGCCAAGGCCCCCGCATGCATTAGGGAAGCGCTCCAAAGCGCTTCAAGTAACCTTTCTATCGAAAATGGGACAACGTTCGACGACCCAATCTCTATAGAAGATTTGGGTGACCTCGATCTGCTGGACTTCGAATCCGCTCAATCCATGCGCGACGGAATCACGCAAGCGATCGCTGCCATTGTCAAAAAAGGTCACCAAACGCTTGTTCTTGGCGGCGACCATTCGATTTCGTTTCCGGTGATTCGTGCGCACGCGCAGGCATACCCGGACCTGCACATCGTTCAATTTGACGCGCATCCCGATCTATATGACCATTTAGACGGCGATCGTTACTCGCACGCTTGTCCGTTTGCGAGACTGCTAGAGGCGTATCCCCACGTTGGATTGACTCAAATTGGCATCCGGACCATGAATGCCCATTGCCAGTCGCAAGCCGATCGTTTTGGTGTACGTTTCTTTGAAATGAAAGACTTGCCCGCCCCTTCTGCACTCGATATCCAGGGACCGGTTTATCTAAGTATTGATTTGGACGTGCTCGACCCGGCCTTCGCACCCGGCGTTTCTCACTACGAACCCGGCGGTTTATCGGTGCGTGAGCTCCTCACCTTCGTTCATTCGATTAAGAATCAAATTGTTGGAGCCGATGTGGTCGAACTAAATCCGAATCGGGACCGAGACAGTCAGACCGCTATGGTCGCGGCCAAGCTAGTGAAAGAATTGGCTGGCCAAATGATTGCAAACCCGTTTTAGCGTACTTTGGTCACATTAGGCCGTATTTCCAGCCCCAATAGACCTTATTCGTTATGAAAAGAGCTTTTTTTGTATTCCTTTCGCTATTTGTGATCGGGTTAGCATCCGCGCAATCCAATACCGTAGATCGTAGCCCGCACGACCATGCTACTACGAAAGAGGGCAGCGTTGTAATCAAAGGAAACCGAGTCGACTATACCGTAACCTTTGGAAAACAACCCGTTTTTGATGACAAGGGGACGGTGATTGCCTCCCTATTCTACACGTTTTACCAGAAAAAGGGAGGGACGGCAGAGCGCCCACTAATGATGTCCTTCAATGGTGGTCCGGGCTCCGCTTCGGTCTGGATGCACATGGGATATACCAGTCCCAAACAGCTCAATATTGACGATGAAGGATATCCTGTTCAGCCTTACGGCGTTCACGACAATCCCGAGTCGATTCTAGACGTTACCGACATCGTTTATGTCAATCCCGTAAATACGGCGTTTTCGAGAGCCGCTGAAGGGGTCGAAGAAAAGCAGTTTTTCGGCGTAAACGAGGACATTGCCTACCTGTCAAAATGGTTAGAACTATTCGTATCTAGAAACAAGCGATGGACTTCGCCCAAGTTTTTGATTGGAGAAAGTTATGGCACCAATAGAGTTAGCGGCCTTGCTGCCCGAATGCAAGGATCGCAATGGATGTATCTAAATGGCGTCATATTGGTTTCCCCTACTCCTCTCGGCATTGAGCGAGGCGGGCCCGTGGCTGCAGCTTTGCGCCTTCCCTACTTCTCGGCCACGGCGTGGTACCATAAACAGCTGGAATCCAGTTTGCAGGGACGAACCTTAGAGGAGCTCCTTCCTGAAGTCGAGGCGTTCACGATAAATGAGTTTCTACCGGCCATTGCCAAAGGGGGCTCCCTTTCCCCCAGCGATAGGCTCAGCATTGCCGCCCAAGCAGGAAAGTATGCCGGAATTGACGCTCAAGTGTTTTTGGATTTCAATTTGAATGTGTCCACTTCTTATTTCTGGAAGGAGCTTCTTCGCGATCAAGGTTTGACGGTGGGACGGTTGGATTCGCGTTATCGAGGGCTCGACAAACAAGACGGCGGTCAGGCCTATGACTACGATCCGGCTATGTCCGCTTGGAATCATGCTTTTGCTCCAGCGATCAATCACTACTTACGGGATGTATTGGGATATGAAACTACCCTTCAATACAACCTTTTCGGGCCGGTCAGCCCTTGGAATCGTGATGGGGATCAGACGGGCGAAAACTTACGCAGTGCGCTTTCCCAGAATCCAAACCTCTACCTGATGGTCCAGTCCGGCTATTTTGACGGAGGAACGGATTATTTTAATGCAAAATACACCATGTGGAACCTCGATCCGGGTGGCAGACTCCAAAACCGAATGCGATTTGAGGGGTATGAAAGCGGCCATATGATGTACCTAAGAAAAGAAGATCTTTCTCTTTCGAACGATCACATCCGCGAATTTGTAAAAACAGCTTTAGAAGCTGCTAAAAAACCTTCTGGCCATTAGTACTGCATTTAAAAACATGAAAAAAATAGTATTTAGCGCGAGCGCTGTCCTTTTCCTACTGATTTTTGCAATGGGCTGCGGTGGCAAAGCCACAGAAACAACGGATGAAACCGCCACCGATTCGACCGATACCATGGCGGCAGATACCCTGAACTTCGGCCCGTTGAATAAACTCAGCCTAAACGACTCCTCGGCAGAAGATTTTGCGCGTATTCCCGGTGTTGGCCGAAGAATGGTTCGCGAGTTTATGGAATATCGTCCGTATGTCAGTATTGAACAGTTTCGCCGTGAAATGGGCAAATATGTTGATGCTGATGCGATCGCTGGGTATGAAAAATATACCTATGTACCGGTCAACATTAACGAATCCGACATCGCTACCCTGACTCAAATCCCAGGTGTGACCCCCGAAATGGCGCAAATGTACATTGACGCTCGTCCTTATGCGTCAAACGCAGCCTTTTTAGACAAAGTGATAGAAATATCAGGTGGCATTTCTCAACAGTTTGCGCGGCATTACATCGTCCAGGAATAAGGTTTC
>JAURGV010000096.1 GCA_030833605.1 Rhodothermales bacterium | reverse complement strand
TGTGACGTAACCGTCAAAGATCCTTGTGTTGCCGGACAGATCACGTCAATGCGCGCTTCCAATATGAGCCCTGATACCAAAACTGCTGTGGCTTTCTCAGCCAACGTAAGTGGTACCAAAGGAACGTATACCTGGGACATGGGCGACGGCATGAAAATGACCGGCGAAGCACCTTCTCACACCTACAGCAAACCAGGTACCTACACGGTAACGCTGGAAGTTGAAAACTGTGCAGGAAAAGTAACTCGCACCATGACCATCACGGTTGCGCCTTACGAAGCTGCTATTTGTCGTGAAATCACAGAAATGAACTCTGTGTTCTTTGCTGCAAACTCTTCCGTATTGACGGACGAAGGCCGCGCTGCCCTAAAAGAAAATCTTGACATTCTACTTGAGTGCCCAAATCTAAACGTCCGCGTTGAAGGATGGGCATCAGCTGGCGAACGTCGTCCTCAGCAACTCAGTGAAGACCGCGCCCGCGCCGTCGAGCAGTTCTACGTAGATAATGGTGTTACCGCAAGTCGCATCGTTTCTACAGGAATGGGTCGCTCCGGAATGGGAAGCAAAAAAGAAGGTCTCTCTCAGTTCCGCCGTGCAGACACAATCCCTGTGCGATAGTCCAGCGATTAGGTAACTCTTTTAAAGAGCCCTTAAGGGGGGATGGCCAACGGCCATCCCCCCTTTTTATTTGCTCCGAGCCTCTCTTAGCTTTTTATTGGGAGCCCACAACAATCGACCTAGTGAAAGATTAGCGTTCCCGAAGCCCAAAGTTCTTCAAATAGATCCAATAGCTCTTCGTCGACCTTCGTATGATTCAAATCTAGGCCTTGTGACGAAGTAAGTTGTTGCACCACATGTAGTTGATCGATATCCAACGAATAGGATTCACCCCCTGCGAACAACACCAGCTGGGCCTCGCTAGGAAGCGCATAAACCACCTGAGCGGACGAAGCCGCACGCAACTTCTTGCCTGATCCAGCGAGTTCTGCAAAGCTCGGCCCGTTTTCGATGTCAGCGTCCACCCACCGTTTGGGTTCTGAAATCAATCGACCCATCAAATCCATAAGCGATTCCTTATTTTCAGAAAGGTCTCGCAATAGTGATTGCATCCATTCTACCGCGGAATCTCCAAGCAGGCCGGAATGCGCCGCCTTTTTGAGATCCGGATCTCGCAGAAAGGAACCGTCACCGTTTTCCATCACCCGTTCCAAAAGGCCCAACAACATTTGATGGGAATTGGGTGCTCGGCAACCAATGGAATAGGTCATGCATGGACCAAGGGCTACTCCGTGATGGGGAATGTTGGGAGGCAAATAAAGCATATCTCCTGTTTCTAACACCCAATCACAGTCGGGATCAAACGACGCCAATATAGAAACGTCAATGCCTTCGATTAACTCCTCCTCTTCTCGCGGTGTGGTCTCTATCTGCCACTGTCGCCTCCCCAATCCCTGAAGAAGAAAGACATCATACTTATCGACATGCGCTCCCACTCCACCGCCATTCGCTGCGTAGGAAATCATCACGTCGTCGATACGCCAATTGGGTAAAAAAGACACCACTTGGAGCATTTCCCGAACGGCTGGGACCAATCGATCCACTTCTTGGATCAATAAAGTCCATTGGGACTCCGGCATCTTTCGAAAAACCGATCCATTAAACGGCCCTTCTTTCACTTCCCATTGATGCAATCCTTCTTTTTTAACCAAAAGCCGGCTAAACGCATCTTCCCGAGCCGAAAGAGCCAAAAACTCCTCCGGAAGCAACGGCGATTTGAAATCAGGCCATGCATTTCGCACTAAAAGAGGCTTTTTCTGCCAGTATTCTGCGAGAAAGGTATCGACAGAAATGGACCCAAAGAAGGAAGAAGGAACGTTCATTTTACACCCATTGAGGACGGTGCCCCATTACCATAGGAATTGAATAATCTTGATCAGCGGCCAAATCATAAGAAAAGCGAAAACGATCCCGAACCACTTCAACGACTTCGGCGACTGCGGAAATTCGTATCCACAATAAGGACACACCTCCTCCCCCTTTTCAACGGATAGCGCACAAGATGGACATTCCAGCATAACTATTTTTTCCGTTGGGCCCGAATAATTTGGACGGGGGCAACCAGCGTTTGCAGTTCAACTTCTTGAGCTTGGATCGCTCGAACAACATCCATTCCTGAAATCACTTTACCAAAAGCTGCGAACCCTTGCCCATCGGGATTCCGCATCCCACCAAAGTCGAGCGATGGCTGATCTCCGATACATATAAATATGGAGTGGTTTGCAGAATCCGGTAGGCCGCGCGCCATAGAGATCGTTCCGTCCAGGTGGGACAACCCCGTTTCAGAGGTTCGTTCCAACACAATAGGTTCAAAAAATTCGTCCTTGCGTGCCGTGTTAGCCCCGCCTTGAATCACTTCAATTCGAATGGAATCCGCTGGCTGATTGTCCATTCGAACCGACCGGAAAAAGGATCCTTCTTCGTAAAAACCACCGTCTACATAGCGTAGAAAATTGGTGACCGTTATGGGCGCAACCAAACTATCGACTTCGACCACAATAGTCCCCGCCGTGGTCTCGATCTCAACTTGAATGGTCGACGATTTTGAACAGCCAACCAACACAGAAACAATTAGTACTACAAAAAGCCACTTCATGGTTTTTCTACCTCCAGCGCATCTAAAAATAGTTGCGTCAATTGCCGCCCCACCTGCAGACTGGCGGATGACTGATTAATGGTTAGCGCAACAACAAGTTGACGCTCCGGATTCATTTCCAAAATAGACGTTCCTCCAGTCCTTAATTTTGTTTTAATCGAGCGATGGCTTCAACTGCTACGTTATTCTCTTCGCTTATCAATGCGTCCATCAGTATTCCAAACGAAAGGCCATAATCACTTCTTTTCACCACAAAGTTGGTCTTGACGGTCAAAACATCCGATTCGGGATTGTAGTCTACCTCATAGGGTACCTCAATCAGCCGGGTCTTGCCATAAATTTTCATGCGACCCTGAATTAAACGCTCCTCCTTCGATCGGCGCACGCCGTTTCGCTCAGAAATAAAACTCATCGTGGGGTAACGGTCAGCGTCCAAAAAATCCTCCGACCGCAATTCCCTGTCGCGCAATTTGTTATCTGTATCAACGCTCGCCACGGCAAGTCCAAAACAAAACAAACAGAAGAGTACTCGCATCACAAACTGGAAAAAGAGGGTTGGGGTGGTGGTTCATATGCGTTTTTAGATGATCGGTTCGATGGATAAAGCTCTTTTCATGACACATCTCTGTTTTGCAATTTCAGTATCATCTTCGTAACCTTTTTGAATTGTCCACCCCACCTCGTTACCGCTGATTCAATATGACCGTAATCGCTCGATTCCTACTGGGAATGGCGGTCGCTTGCGTCACAACCTTTTCCGCAACAATACCAATGAAATATTTTAGTTTTCTCGTAGCCGCGATGTTTGTGCTGGGCTCTGCTCAGGCGCAAGAAAAGTCGCTGCGTCCAGGCACCGATAATATGGAAGTTGTAGGCCACGTGCCGCTAGGACATCATTCCAGCGTGACCGACCTAGAATTGGAGCAAGACCTAGATAGGCCTTATGCGTATATCGGCCGCGCATCTATTGTAAATGGCGGGCCCAAAGGGATGGACGTCATTGACTTATCTGATCCTTCCAATCCAAAGGTCATTTACGAATTTCGTCTCGACAATCAGGATTTGCTCCCGAATCGGGGTGGAATGGATGTCAAATACTTCCGAACAGGAGGCCGTCATTATGTGGTCCAATCCTTTGAATTTGGAAGCGGTCCATACCACGATTTAGGAGCGGTGGTTTTTGACGTTACGGACTTACCTAACCCGAAGGGAGTCAAAGAGATAGCCCGATTGAAGGTGCCCGGTCATCCGGGTGGCATGCATAACATTTTTATCTATAAGCACTCCGATAAACATATTTATCTGTTAGCGACGGTGCCTGGCGACATGGTTCAAGCATGGGATCTGGAAAAAGTGGTCAACGGCGACGTTGCAGGAGCCTATGTGAGCACCATCCCCTCTCCAGAAACTCCCGGTAACCCTGGCAGCCGACGCTTTTATCATGACCATTACGCAGCCTTTCATCCAGACACTGGAGAAGACCGGTTTTACGGAGGAGGCAACGGAGGGTATTATATTTATGATATCTCCGACATCGAAAATCCCACGCTTAAAATCTCGTTAACGGGAATAGATGGCGTGGATTGGGGACACACGTTTACGCCGAGCCCCGACGGTCGCTTTGTAGTCGCTGAGTCAGAATATCAGTATTCGCCGCTACGCATATTCGATCTCAAACCGGCCCTGGATGGGAAAACCACCAATATTAGCCAACCCATTTCAGCGTGGACGGCCGATTGGCGCAATTTGAGCCACAACCATGAGGTTCGCTGGCCTTACGTATTCGTGTCCGCGTACATGGATGGATTACAGGTTTTTAGCTTAGAAGACCCTGAAAATCCGCAAACTGTTGGGTATTATGATACCTACGAAGGACCATCCACAACGGGATTTAACCCCGTAATTAATGGGGCTTTTGGCGTGGATGTTCGCAATGCCGATGGATTGATTGTGATCTCCGATATGTCCACAGGATTTTGGACCTTCCGCATGGAGGGCTTTAGTGGTTGGAACGGGGAAGATTGGGGCATGCCCAACATTTCTTCCGTCCAAAAATGGGACGAAGAGTCCAAAGAAGGCACCAAATAATTTTTTTGTTGAAATCAAATACGAATAGAGTCATGAAAAATCTGCTCACCCTTTTCTCTCTGGTTGCGTTGATCGCGCTTCCAGCACTGGCCCAGGACACGCCTTGGACAACCATTAAGCCGGGGTCTGAAAACATTACCGTTGAAGGTCATATTCCTTTGGGAGCGCCGCTAAACACCATGGATATGGAAGTTGAGCAAGAGCTTTCTAGGCCCTATGCCTATGTCGCTCGTGGTACGGTCGGCACAGGAACGGTTCGCGGTACCGACATCATTGATATCTCCAATCCAGCCAATCCCAAAGTATTATTGCGTTGGCGCATGGAAAATCCAGATTTACACACCGGCTTGGGTGGTATGGATATCAAATATTTTAAATATGCCGGCCGGTATTACGTTGTACAGTCCACTCAATTTGGGCAGGGTCCAAACAGTGACTTAGGTGCCTACATTTTAGATGTAACCGGACTTCCTGACCCATCCAAAGTGGTTGAAGTGGCTCGCATTCGTGAACCAGAACTTCCAGGTGGCTTCCACAACATCTTTATTTACAAGCATTCCGATGGCCGCGTAATTCTGCTCGCCACCATCAACGGCGCCGGTGCTAACATGTACGATCTCGGCAAAGCCGTAACGGGCGATGTGAAAGGTGCCTTTATTGGAACCGTTCCAATCGCTGTTGAAGAAAATGGCTTTTACCACGACCTGTATGCGGCATGGCATCCCGATTCCGAGCAGGATCGATTCTATGGCGGCGGTATGGGAGGGTATTACGTGTACAACATCACGGATACCGAAAACCCAGTTCTTGAATTCACCATGACCGGCATTACCGGGGTTTCGTGGGGACACACCTTTACGCCAAGCCCAGATGGCCGTTATGCCGTGACGGAAACCGAATACCAATATGCCCCATTGCGCATGTTCGACATGAAGCCGGGCGTAGATGGCACGACTGAAAATATTCGGTCACCCATTTCTGCATGGACGGCGAACTGGAAAAACTTGGTGCATAACCACGAAGTGCGCTGGCCGTTCGTGTTTGTTTCAGGCTACCATGACGGTTTGCAGGTGTTCTCCATGATGGACCCTGAAAACCCAACAACCGTCGCCTATTACGACACCTACACCGGTCCTCGCAACGTTGGCGCCATGGGCGGTGCGGTTGGAAATGGTGCGTTTGGAGTGGATGTACGCAACGCAGACGGGCTGATCTTGATCTCCGATATGTCGACCGGTTTCTGGACGTTCCGGATGGAAGGCTTTAATGGTTGGAACGGCGAAGATTGGGGAATGCCCAATATTTCTTCGGTTCAAAACTGGGATGAAGAATCCAAAGAAGGAACTCGATAGACATCAATTCGCCTTAAAAAGGAGCTCATAATGAAGCGAACGACCACCATTTTGCTAGCGATGTTTATTGTCGCCTTTGCATTTAAACCAGCTACGGCACAACAAGGTGTGCAACCCCGAGGAACCGAAAACCTCGAGGTCATTGGACATGTACCACTCGGCCCCAAGCTGAGTGTGGCCGATATGGATTTGGAGCAAGAAGTCAGCCGTCCTTACGCCTATGTCGCCCGCATGAAGTACGGGGCAGCAGGCGGAAAGGGAGTGGACATTGTCGATTTGGCGGATCCATCCAATCCCAAAGTGATCTATCGCTGGCGGATTGAAAACCAAGACCTCCACACGGGAACGGGTGGGATGGATGTAAAACACTTCAAATGGGCCGGTCGCTATTATGTTGTCCAATCTCTTCAGTTTGGCTCGGGTGGCCCCAATAACGACTTGGGAGCGGTAGTTCTAGATGTAACTGGTCTTCCGGATCCCAAAAAGGTGAAAGAAGTGGCTCGCATTCATGAGCCGGAAACGCCAGGTGGTTTCCATAACATCTTTATCTACAAGCACTCCAGTGGGCGCGTTCTGCTCTTAACCACGGTTTCCGGGCCGTTTGCCAACGTGTACGACATGGGCAAATTGGTTGAAGGGGACGCAAAAAATGCCCTAATCGGCCGCATCCCGACTCCCGCGGAAGACTCTCGCCGTGGCTACCACGATTTCTACGCGGGTTTCCATGAGGAAACCGATACAGATCGTTTTTATGGAGGTGGAACGGGCGGTTATTACGTGTACGACTTCACTGATATCGATAACCCTAAACTACTGGTCACCTTAACCGGTATTGCGGGCGTTACAAGTGGTCACACGTTTACTCCTGACCCCACCGGACGGTACGTTGTGGCTGAAACGGAATATAAATATGCTCCTCTGCGCATTTTTGACCTAAAACCAGGTTTGGACGGGGAACGCAGTAACATCAGTGAGCCCATTTCAGCATGGACGCCGGCGTGGGATGGACTGGTTCATAACCACGAAGTGCGTTGGCCGTACGTTTTCGTTTCGGGGTATCATGACGGATTGCAGGTATTTTCTTTGGCCGATCCGCTAAATCCGGAAACGGTTGCCCACTTCGATACGTTTACAGGTCCAAGAAGCGACGGCGGCATGGCCGGTGGCGTCGCAAATGGTGCCTTTGGAGTGGATGTTCGAAATGAAGATGGTCTCATCGTAGTTTCCGACATGACGACTGGAATATGGACCTTCCGCATGGAAGGATTTAACGGCTGGAATGGCGAAGACTGGGGCGTACCCAATGTTTCTTCCGCTCAGAAATGGGATGAAGAATCGAAAGAAGGCACGCGGTAGTTTTCCTGAATAAATGATATGCGAATTATTGCTGTTTTGATGATTGTCGTGGTTGCGGCGTGGGATACCACGCCGCAACCACCCCTTAGCGGGCCGTCCACCTGTGTGGCCGCCCCGCTCGTGCCTGTGATGGCAACCGATTACTACCAAATTAAATTGGTAGGAACGAGGAAAGTACAAGGGGCTCGAATGGCCAAAGGGGTAGCTACCGTAACGTTTGCCCCCTCTCCTTTCGGGGTTGCTTTGTCGGCAGAAGGCACCTACGTGGTTCAGCTAAGCCTTGAAATGATGAACGTCGACCTAGGCCCCGACCGATCACTCGTCGCCTGGATCACGACGCCGCAGCTCGACCAAGTTAAATTGCTAGGCCCGATGGATCAGGCCTTAAAAGCTTCCGGCACCAGCGAGTGGAATAAGTTCTTGGTCGTTATCACGGCAGAGCCCAACGCCAAGGATCTCGGATCCACTTGGACGGGGCCCATTGTCGCTCGTGGCATGTCTAGAAGCGGCTTAATGCACACTATGGCTGGCCACGGACCATTCGAAACCGAACCTTGTGCAGTTTACGGCTTCTAACCCCCTTCCCTCTGATCTTTTCTACGTCTGTTTAGCTTCACACCTATGTTATCTCACGGATTTCGGGCGCACCCTTTTATTTCCGGACACGCTGTCCCCTTTTTGGCTGGACTTTTCATGGTTTCCGCGGTTTTAATGGAAGGATCCACACCCGTTCAGGCCCAAAACCACGACATGATGGATCATAGTGGCCATAATATGGGCATGTCTATGGGAGATAGCCTTGTTTGGCAAATGCCTCCAATGATCATGTCCATGCCGATGTCAGCCGACATGATGGACGATCTTCCTATCGTTATGCCTTTTCTACCGGGCCATGGGTTGGATCCAGCCATGTACCCAGAAGCCAAGCCCTCAGAAATTATTGATATGGCCGATGGGGATACCTTGCGGATGGATGCTTCCTTGGTAAGACGAACCCTTCTCGGCAAAGACTATGTGATGATGGCGTACGGTGGCATGTATCCAGGGCCTC
>JAURGV010000095.1 GCA_030833605.1 Rhodothermales bacterium | reverse complement strand
TTGCCGAGGTCTTTTTTTTGAAGGTCCTGATTCATTTGAATCAGGACCTTCTTTTGTTTTGTGCTGTTCTGCCGTGGTGGCTAACGTTTATCACGTCCGTCTCATCGAACAACCCCAACCCGAATTCGACTTCTGCAGAATGAATAAAGCATTGCGTTATAATAGTATTCTTCGTGTGCTACGCCCAAGCACCTTTCACATCCTAGCACGCTTGCTAGTCGTCGAGGTGACCGAAGCTCAGACGCCGATTGCACTGGTCCCAGAAATAAGCGTTAGCCCTGCGACCCTGGCCGTGGATGCTGTAAGAATGGCCTATGATTCTCATTCGGGCAAATTGGTCCTCCTTTCGATGAATGGAAATATTTCCACTGTGGACGTGTCCAGCGGGAATGGACGGGTGAACGTAATTCAAACCTTTGCGGATCACGGCTTACGCCCGCCCGCTCTTGGAATACCAGTTGCGCCGGATGGGACTCTTTTTATAGTGGGTAACAAGAGCAGCTCCACTCCAGGGTATAACATAGGAGTCGTAAAAAGAGGCAAACCCAGTGGAACGGGCGGTTATACGTGGGAAACCGTTTTTGAGACCGTTCCTTATCCACGAAGCGGTACCAATTATGATCACAACATGAATGGTATCGTGATCAGTCCAGATGGATCTACGCTTTATGTAAATAGTGGATCTCGAACAGATCATGGAGAAGTGCAGGATGGAAATGGCGCATTTCCAGGTCTTAGGGAGGTCCCGTTGACCTCAGCCATTCTAAAGATACCAGCTGTTGCAACGGACTTACTCCTTCAAAATGATTTTCTTTTTTTGGAGTAAAATGGCTTTCTGTTCGCTGACGGGGTCAGAAATAGCTTTTCTTTGGCGTTTGACCCCGAAGGGCGCCTTTACGGAACGGAGAATTCGGGTGACCGAGACGACAACGAGGAGCTGAATATATTAATTGAGGGCGCTCACTATGGTTTTCCATGGCGGATGGGTCAGACGAATACACCGATGCAGTTTGCTGGGTATCAACCAGGCAGTGATTTGTTACTTAATCCCCAGGCAGGGGCGGTCCAAGGTGGCGAGTTTTACGATGATCCGTCCTTTCCATCACCTCCAATAGGGGTACGTTTCACCGACCCCGTGAAAAACCTGGGTCCAGACGCAGATCTATACAGGGATCCAATAACTGGCCAAATTCGTGATGCGACCGGTAACGTGGGTGGCATATCAACGTTTACCTCGCATCGATCTCCGCTCGGTTTGGTCTTTGATCGGGACAGAATCCTCACCGGAAATTATGTGGGTGATGGTTTCGTTTTGAGTTGGACAGGCCCTGAAAGCCCACTACTGGCTCCATTCACGGGGGAAGGAGAGGACTTGATACATTTAGATTTTGTCGAAGGCAGCGACGGAAAAGTGTTACATGCGCGTAAGATCGCCGCCCAATTCCTAAATCCGATAGACGCCGCCTTGATTGGTAATCAGCTTTTCATATTGGAGTTCGGTAATGGAGGGCGAATCTGGAAGGTTGAATTTGCGAGTACTGTGGCCAAAGAGAATGAGTTGATCCCGGCTCCCATAAAAGTGGAATTGTACCCCAACCCGGCTTCCGGGACCCTCCGATTTTCTGTGATCACCGAGAGGCCAGAAATGCTGCACATTAATTTGGTTGGTTTAAGCGGTAGAAGAATTGATTCCATATATCGGGGAGTAGCCCCGGCTGGCCGACTGGAGATTTCAGATTACATGGTGGGTGGTTTACCCGCAGGTGTTTATCTTCTAGAAATCAACGGCCAATACTCAGGGCAGTTCATTCAGAAAGTTGTTTTACTGTAATTGGATTCAAAAATAGTTAGCTGAACGACCATGATCGAACGCAATCGTCGAAGTGTCCTGACCTTATTGCTCTCGTTATTCGTGATTGGATCGATGGGTTGTGACTCTCAAAAAGATGAGAGTGACTCCGAATTAGTTATTGACGCTCCTCCTGGATGGAAATTGGTTTGGAATGATGAATTCAATGGCTCTTCGATTGATTTCGATAAGTGGGAGCACG
Source organism: Rhodothermales bacterium (assembly GCA_030833605.1). GTDB lineage: Bacteria > Bacteroidota > Rhodothermia > Rhodothermales > UBA10348 > UBA10348. Next base: position 6,452 of record JAURGV010000095.1, on the reverse strand, counting down.
AGGTTAATGCAACTGGAGGAGGAAACAATGAGCTTCAATACTATACGGCTCGATCCAAAAACTCTAGGGTAGAAAGCGGACATCTCGTTATTGAAGCCCATAAAGAGACCTTTAGTGGGGAAGGAGGCACTCGCGAGTACACTTCGGCGAGAATGCGAACGCGAGGAAAAGGGGATTGGATGCGGGGTAGAATTGAAGTGAGAGCTCGCCTGCCTTACGGCCAAGGGCTTTGGCCGGCCATCTGGATGCTGCCAACCGATCAAACATACGGTGGATGGCCTCGAAGCGGTGAAATAGATATCATGGAAGTCATTGGGCGCGAGCCGGATCATGTGCACGGGACATTGCATTTTGGGCGTGCTTCCAATGATAAATCTCAAAATGGAGGGTCGCATCGTGCGCCTGCGGGGTCGCTTCGGAATGCATTTCATTCCTACATTGTGGAATGGTCCGAAAATGAATTCAAATGGTATATCGACGAACTTCAATATGCTCGAGTAACCAGTTGGTACGCTCCAAATGATGCATTTCCGGCCCCTTTTGACCAACGCTTCCATATATTGATGAATGTAGCCGTGGGCGGAAATTGGCCTGGCTCTCCCGATGGTTCTACTGTTTTTCCTCAGCGCATGGAAGTCGACTATGTTCGTGTTTTCGAAAAGGACACCAACTAATTCAACTTTATGCATCGTAACCTTTCATTCGTTGGACGAACGGTATGGTTTCTTGCCATCGTTTCTGCGGGAGTCTTGTGGGGTAGACAATCGGCTTCGGTCTGGTATGTGTCGCAGATAATGGTTCATGCGCTCTCAGGAGGCGTGTTGGCTGTAATATGGTTGCGCTGCGGATGGCGTACCCTGTTTAAAAAAGATGCTAGCTGGGAACGATTAGTAGGTGTATTGCCCCTTGCGGCAGCGGTCAGCGGAATCGCCATTTTATTTACCGGCGTATCGGCTCCGTTTGATTGGGTTCTAGCGGTGCATTGGTCATTTTCCATTCTAACAACGGCTTGGATTTTCATAGAGGCCTTAAAAAGTGGCGACCTTTCGGTTAAAAGAGAATTGTCGGTTGGGATTTTGTTATTTGTTGTCATGGCCGGTTGGACTTTGCTCCCGCTTGGCGAGCGTGATTCGATTGTAAATGAATATCCAGGACCGCTCACTTTTGCAGACAATACGCCAGGCGGGGAGTCCAGTCCTTTTTTTCCGAGCCCCACCAGTACGCCCGATCAACAATTATTGGATGCGGAATTTTTTCTTGAATCCGAAAGTTGTGGTAGGTCTGGATGCCATGTGGATGCCGTAGAGCAATGGTCGCAATCGGCCCATCAACTGTCGTCTTTCAATAATCAATGGTACCGAAAATCAATCGAATACATGCAGGAAGTGGCTGGAACGGCCCCTTCTAAATGGTGTGCCGGTTGCCACGATCCTGCGTTGTTGTTGTCTGGCAAGATGGAACGCCCCATTTCTGAATTACTAGAAGATCCTGCGTCTCATGCGGGACTGGCATGCGTTTCCTGTCACGCCATCAAGGAGGTTAGAAATACTGGCGGGAATGGCGCATATACCATTGCCGTTCCGACCTTGCATGCGCTTGCCACACACAAAAACCCGGCTATCCAGTTTGTTCACGATAGGATTATGAAGTTGGATCCCGGCCCCCACAAGGCGACTTTTTTGAAACCTATGATGGTAGAGAATCAGGCGGCCTTTTGTTCATCGTGTCATAAAGTGCATCTCGACAAATCGATAAACGACTACCGTTGGCTTCGGGGCTTCAATACCTACGATAACTGGCAAGCGAGTGGGGTATCTGGCGAAGGTGCGCGATCATTTTATCAACCCGAGAAGCCCATTCAGTGTACAGATTGCCACATGCCGGTAACGCCATCGAAAGATCCTGGATCGTCCGAAGCAGGAATGAAAGATCACCGGTTCATTGCAGCAAACACCGCTGTTTCCATCGCAAAAGGACATAGCACTCAACTGGAAAAGACCATTACATTCCTTGAAAACGGGCATCTCACGGTAGATATATTTGCTGTGTCTCCGATTCCGTCGACATCAGGCACCGTGGACCAAACTCTTGTCAGGGAAAATGATCTCAGCACAACCTTTGCCGTCGGGGAAGAAGCCGGGATGGCCTTTTTTCGCGGTTCGAGAAACGAACTGCGCAAAATAGAGGGCGATTTGGCTTCTAATGTGTCGGAAATTGAAGTTGGAAAGGCTTATCGATTAGATGTTGTGGTTCGATCGCGTTCCATTGGTCATTTCTTTCCCACGGGTACGACCGATGCGCAAGAAGCGTGGCTTGAGGTTTATGCGGTGGATGCGGTCGGAAGGAAATTGATCACCAGTGGGTTTATGGATGGGAATTTGGTTGATTCTACCGCTCATTTTTATCGATCGGTGTTGATTGATGGAAACGCCAATCGCATCGACAAACGAAATGCGTTTGCTTCTCGCGGAGCTGTTTACGTCAACTTGATTCCGCCCGGAGCAGCGGATGTTGCGCACTATGTACTTGATGTTCCGCCGGATGCGGTATCGCCGATCTCGATCTCCGCAAAATTGAATTACAGAAAATTCAGTCAGGACTATACAGCGTTCGCATTTGGTGGTACGTTTTCTGAGCCTTTTTCAGGTCATTTTGCAAATGATGGTCGCAAGTGGACCTATACGGGTGTCGATACGACGGTTTCTGCTTTAAAAAAGGAACTGCCGGCGCTTCCCGTTGCCTTAATGGCCGCCGATTCACTGAAGTTGAAGCTTTCAGTTGGCAATAATGGGGAGGCTTCGGTTTCCAACGCAGGTCCGCTAAGCAAGGAGGCTCTCAATTCCCGTTTATTCGCTTGGAATGATTTCGGAATTGCTTTGCTAAGTGAAGGTGATCTATCCGGAGCGCTCCAAGCCTTCGAGCGTGTAACCCAAATCGATCCCGGATATGCCGATGGTTGGATAAATCTTGCTCGCGTTTATTTATCGGAGGGAGATTATGACAATGCCATTCTGAGTCTTGAGCGTGCAAACAGCGTAAAGCCCGATTATTACAAGACCACGTATTTCAGAGGCCTGTACCATAAACTGAACGGGGATTACAGTGCGGCGATCAGCGCTTTTTTGCAGGTTTTAAAATCCCATCCCAAAGACAGGGTCGTGCTGAATGATTTAGGGCGTAGCTACTACCTAGATGAGCAATTATCGGAATCTATCGGACCATTTAAACAAGCCCTATTGATTGACGCAGAAGACCTGACCGCCCACTATAATTTAATGTTGGTTTATCAGGCATTAGGGGATACGGAGAAAGCGGCAATCCACCAGGCGCGGTACGAAAGCTTTAAAGCGGACGAAACATCGATCGCGTTGGCTCGGAAGTATCGCGCCCGTCACCCATCGGACAACAATGAGGCCTCAGCGATTCATTACCATTAGGGAAAAGGTCTTTTCTGGGAATATGATTTCGGTTTTTGGCACCGAACGCATGCAGAAAACAACCGTTACCATTGGGCGGATTCTTCAACAATGAGATTGCCTGATTTCACATTGTTGACGACTTGGATCGTCCCGGAAGGCCAGTGAAGGACGAGCGAGTCCGCCGTGGCGGTAGCCCCAAGGCCAAAGAATGCGGCGACATCGGAACCGCTGAGGTAGCTTGAGCCTGTCTTGATCATGCGTTCTTGTCGACTACCCGCTTGCCACAGCTCCACGCGCGTTCCAATGCCTTGGGCATTCGACGCTGTTCCTTTCAATTGAACCCTGATTCCCGAATGAGTGCTGGTATTCTTAAAAACATGCAATGAGGCATTGTTTTCTAATACCATGAGGTCTGGATCGCCATCCATATCAATATCTCCTACCACGGCTGCCCGTCCGACCATGGCTCCAAATGCACCAACAGACGATGCGACGTCTTCGAACCGACCCTTGCCGTCACTTGAAAAAAGGTGAGGATACTCGGCATAGCGAACATTGTCCCGAATGGTCTCAATAGATTGCTCCACGTGCCCATTGGCGGCAAATACATCTTGATTCCCGTCCAAGTTGAAGTCCGTTACGGTTAGGCCAAAGGTGAGGGTCAGCGTGCTGGGATGACCAATTCCCGAAGACGCAGCTCGGTCTAAAAATGACAGGGGTCCTATTTGCCTATAAACGCCCATCATTTCGTCCGAAAAGTTGCCTACAAATAACGTGGTTTTACCTGTTTCATCCGAAATGCCCGTATCAATTCCCATTCCTGCTCGCGCCCTTCCTCGTTCGTCAAAGGCCAATCCGCTGGCAATTCCTCGGTCTTCATAGGTGCCGTTGATTGCCACAAGAAGTTGATCGGGATCGGTGTCGTTGGCTACGAAAATATCTACCTGACCGTCGGAATCGACATCTGACATCGCCAATCCGAGTGTTTTCCCACTCATTTTTTCAAAACCGCTGCCGGCGGTTACGTCTACGAAGGTCCCCTTTCCTGTATTTCGGTAAAAAACAGCTGGCGTACCTTGGTAAAGCTCAGGGGTGCAATAGCCCTTTCTCATTCCATCTGTCGTGCAATACAGATCCTTTTCTACCGTCCAATCCACATAATTGCCAATGAGTAGGTCGAGCCAACCGTCTTGGTCAGCATCAAAGATTACAGCGGCGGTACTCCATTCTGAGATTCGTTTTTCGAAAAGGTCGTTTTGAGTGGAAGTAAAAGATCCCTCATTGTTGATGAGGACTGAGTTTTGTCCCAGCGTGGTATACAGGATATCAAAATCGCCGTCGTTGTCCAGATCCGCAGGATAAATGCCCATGCCATAACCCGGAAGATCGCTAAGTCCCTCAACGTGCGCCCGAGAAAACACCCCTTCGCCATTATTTAGGAGAACGCCTATGCTACCTTTCGAGGAGGTTACATCCGCGTTTAACGCTCCACCTTCAACAAACAAAACGTCTAAATCACCATCTGAATCGATGTCGGCAAAAGCCGCTCCTCCGCTCATTGTCTCTGGAAACCATTTCTGACCGGAACTCCCATTATGGTGCCTAATAGAATCGGCAGCGGTGCCGATCGCTACTTTTTCGAACATAAAAGGGTATTCCAACGTCGCGACCACTTCATCCGGCGTAGACGAACATCCGACTTGAAAAAGCAGTGCAAAAAAGAAAGCGCTACGAGTAGAAAAGGGAACACGCACGTCGAACACCGTTTTATTTGAGGTCCATTTATCTTAAAATACGTTCGTTTGATCCTTTATTAAGGCATTTAATAAATAATCAGATCCCCGATAAAGAATCTGCAAGGTGCCAAGTTATCATTTCAAAAATTAATACGCCTCTCATGCGACGTACATTGCTTGCTCCCCTTCTTTTTGCAAGCATGACGTGGGTTTTTGTGGGATGCGAATCGGTTCAGGTACCTCCCCATGTGCAACAGCTGATTGTTCGAGGAAATCAGGCCCTGGAATTTGGGAATTATCGGCTCGCACTATCCACAGCGGATTCCGTGGTCTTGTCTGGATACGGGACGATTGAAGGGCAGTTTATTAGGGCTAGAGCCTTTTTTGAGCTGGGTGAATTTGATCGTTCGGATAGTTTATTTCAGTTAATTCTTGCCGAAGAGCCCGAGTATCCGGGCGTACGGCACAATCTTGGAAATATATTTTACTTCCAAAAGCAGTATCGGCTGGCCTTAGAAAGCTACATCGCTGAAGCAGAGCGTCAATCTGACCCTAGGTCGTGGCACGCGGTGGCCGGGACGTATGCTGAACTGGGGAAATTGGATAGTGCTGAGGTCGCGATTGCAAAAAGTCTCGCGATCGACCGTGAATACGCTCCTGCATGGGCCAGTAGGGCAGTGTATGCTGAGCAGTCCGGAGAAGCTCTAAAAGCACTTGAATATGCCCATCAATCTTTTGCATTGGATAGTTCAAACGTCAGCTTGTGGCTCACGCTTGCAAGACTTGAAAATCAAGTAGGAAGTGCCTCTCGGTCGATGGATTTAATGAAGAGGTTGATACAATTCGATCCCTGGAATTATACCGCCTTGTATGAATTGGGTAAATCCTATCAATTAGTGGGGCAATCGGAGTTGTCATCGTCTTTGTTTGACCAGTCCAATCGGTTGCGCGAAGTCATGCAGCCCGTTGAACTTCTTGAAACCAGCGTTCGCAATAATCCATCCGATTTTAGCCAACGAATTCGATTGGCAGAAGCTAATCGAGGAATTCAACGGTTTGACGATGCTGCGAGGCAATATCAGGCGGCCCTAGTGCAGCAACCAGATAACCTAGAGCTGGCTTCAACACTTGGAACGGTATATGTCCAATTGGGGAAGCGTGCAGAAGCCATGGAGTTGTTCACCTATGTCCTGAAACAAGACCCGGATCACTTCACCACGCTGCTGAACCTTGCTGTGCTGTTTCTTGAGGAGCAGAATGTCGAGCAGTCTAAATGGGTATTTGAAAAAGCAGCTTC
>JAURGV010000094.1 GCA_030833605.1 Rhodothermales bacterium | reverse complement strand
GAAGTTGACCAAGGTCTTAACGATCGGTTAGAATCTATGAAGGCCCAATTTGGTGGGCTGGCTCGTCTGGAAGAGTTGTACGGCAAAACCATTATCGAAATTAAAGCAGAACTAAGGGAAGATTTCCGCGATCAGATTCTGGCTTCCAATTTCCGCCGCCAAAAAATAAGCAGCATTAAAGCAACCCCTTCCGACGTCAAAGAATGGTTCAACCAATTCCCAACGGATTCGCTACCTTCCCTGCCCAATTTGGTTCGGGTATCCCATATTGTACGGCTCCCGGTTGTGACGCAAGCTGCGCGGGATGAAGCCTTAGAAATCATCACCGCCATTCGGGATTCTGTGATGGCCGGGGTAATTGATATGGAAAATATGGCTGAACTTTTTTCTGACGACCCTGGATCAGCAGAAAAAGGCGGCCTGTATGAGGACATGTCCCTGGGTGAAGTTGTCCCAGAATTTGCAGCCGTAGCGGCTCGATCTCCTATTGGAGCGTATTCCCGCGTATTTGAAACCCAATTTGGGTTGCACTTTTTACGGGTAAATGCACGCCGGGGCGACCGGATTGATTACAATCACATTTTGATCGCGTTCGATGAACGAAAGGTTGATGCCTCTCCTGCGGTTTCGTTCTTAACTACACTGCGCGATTCCGTGCTCACGAAAAACGCCAACTTCTATTCGCTGGCTACGCAATTGTCGGAAGAAGAAGCCTCTAAAGCACGCGGAGGAAGGGTATCCGATCCTCAAAGTGGCGAACGGAACCTGTATGAAGAAGCTTTGGGAGCATTGTGGCAAAGGACGCTTCTAGGTATGGAAGAAGGTGATATTTCTGAGCCTTCCGAAGTTGTACTAGTGGACGGACGCAGGGCCTTCCATATTGTTAAATTAGAAGCGCGTATTCCGGCTCATCGGGTGGATATTGAATCCGATTATCAACTAATTGCGGAGAGAGCGCTCGTTTCTAAGCAGGAAACAGTAATGCAAGCTTGGCTCAGTGGTTTACGTGAATCTGTTTATATTGACTTACGTGGCAAAGCAAAGAATAGTCCTGTTTTGTCCAATAATTAAAGCGATAAATCATTGTCCTACATGGAAATTACCACTTCTCCTCAGACCGTAGAAGAACTACACGCCGGCTATGAAACACTTCGAAATGAAGTAGCCAAAGTAATTGTTGGTCAGGAGCACATTGTTCGACAGATTTTTATTAGCATGATTTGCCGCGGTCACGCCCTTTTGGTGGGTGTGCCTGGTCTAGCGAAAACCCTCTTAATCCATACCATCGCCGACGTTATGGATTTGGATTTTTCCCGCATTCAGTTTACGCCAGACCTCATGCCCAGTGACATAACCGGTACCGAAATCATTGAAGAAGATGCTTCTACCGGTCGTAGGCAGTTCAAATTCGTTAAAGGCCCGGTATTCGCCAACGTGGTCTTAGCCGATGAAATTAACCGTACACCGCCCAAAACACAGGCCGCGCTTTTAGAAGCGATGCAAGAGCACCGTGTTACCGCTTCTGGTCACACCTACGCATTGCCTGAACCGTTTTTCGTTTTGGCTACGCAAAACCCTATTGAACAGGAAGGCACCTACCCCCTTCCTGAAGCTCAACTTGATCGCTTTATGTTCAACCTATGGCTAGACTACCCCACGTTTGCCGAAGAAGTGGAAGTCGTTCGCCAGACGACTAGTGCTAATAAGCCGGTATTGAAAAACGTGATGACGGCCGCCGATATTCAACGATATCAGCAGCTTGTCCGACAAATTCCTGTCGCGGACAACGTGATTGAATATGCCGTTAAACTCGTCAGCAAAACCAGGCCAAAAGGCGACCACGCCCCTGATTTTGTAAAGAACTTCCTGAATTATGGTGCAGGTCCACGTGCGTCTCAGTATTTGATTTTAGGCGCAAAAGCCACCGCTGCACTAGACGGACGATTAACGCCTAGCATTAAAGACGTAAACCAGATTGCGACTTCGGTTCTACGTCATCGCATTGTAACCAATTTCAACGCTGAGGCTGAAGGTGTTAGTTCGGTTGACATCATCAATCGTCTTATGAGTACTGAATCCTAGGTACGCGCGGCCCATGTCAACCTCGATGCCATTCCAAACGATTGGTGCTCAATGGGCGCTACTTCCAGACGGCTGGCATCAAAATATTTGTATTGAGTTAGATCAATCAGGCACGATCGTTGGTTTAAACTCGCTCGGAGATCAGCAGACCGATATCGTTTTAGAGGTCACTGTCCCCGGGATGATTAACGTGCACTCTCACGCGTTTCAACGGCGCCTTTTGGGGCGCACACAACGTTTTGGGAAGCCCAATGACGATTTCTGGTCTTGGCGAACGGCCATGTATGCCGACGTTGATCGATTAACCCCTCAGGATCAATTAGAAGTCTCTTCCTCGCTGTTTCAAGAGTTGGTAAACCACGGGTACACAACGGTTTGCGAGTTCCATTATGCCCACGGCGTACAGGACAAAAATAGCGCGGAAATACCCTTTCTAATGTCGGAAGCCGTGATTAATGCTTCCCAATCGGTTGGTATTCGCCTTCTTCTACTTCCCGTATTGTATCAATTGGGTGGCTTTGGTGAGCGACCACCCAGCCGCGAGCAGCGCTCTTTCGTGATGGAAACGGAAGTGTTTTTGGGCCTCATGGATCATCTAAAAGAGATTTATCCGGACAATCCGTTGGTTTCTTTTGGCTATGCTCCCCATTCCTTGCGGGCCGTAGAATACGATGCTATCGCTGCTCTATTAGAACACCGCGAGCAGACTTTCCCTGATTCACCCGTGCATATACACGTTTCTGAACAGGTTCGAGAGGTCAACGAGTCTGTTTTAGGCCGTGGGACAACCCCTATTGATTGGTTGTTTTCCAATTTTTCTCCCGACGATAAATGGTGTTTTATCCACGCGACCCATGCGACAAAGGGTGAACTCAAAAAAATCGTACAGGCTCAAGTAACCATTGGCTTGTGCCCTACAACCGAAGGAGACCTAGGCGACGGGACCTTCCCCCATGCGGAATTCTTGGCAGCTGGCGGGCACCTGGCGATTGGTTCGGACAGCAACGTTTGTGTCGCTCCAACCGAAGAATTGCGGCTTATAGATTATCAAGCCCGCATGGCTAGTCGCAAAAGAAATGCTTTTAAGCTGGACGGAAGCGTGGGGTCGGGTACCTATTTGTACCAAACCGCTTTAGAAGGCGGCCGCAGGGCCTCAGGCCTTGCTGTTGGCCGCATCGAAGTAGGGTCTAAGGCCGATCTGGTCGAATTAACACAAAACCATCCGCTTACCACCGGAAAGTCTCCCGACGAGATACTAAATACGTTTGTGTACGGCGGGACAAAAGAGTTAATCGACCGGGTAGTGATTAATGGATCGATAGTTAATCGATAGTTCCATTCATCAACTTTGCGACGGGTTTAAACGAGTCTAAGTTCTCAAAGACTATTTTGATCGTAGCTGTCAGTGGGACCGCGAGAATCATCCCCCAAACGCCCCACAGCCAACCCCAGAAAATCAGGGCAACCAAAATCAACAAAGGACTCAAGTTGAGCGAATACCCCATAATTCGAGGCTCAATAATATTCCCCATCACGACTTGCGTGGACCCCAAACCGAGAATTACCAATAGCGGAACGCCTGCCGTTTCAAATTGAAGGAGCGTTAGCGCAAAAGGGAAAAGTACCGCTACCGTACTGCCTACGTTGGGGATGTAGTTTAAAACAAACGCGATAAACCCAAAAACCAGTGGGAAGTCGACGCCGAGTAGCAACAATACTAACCACGTCAAAAAGCCAGTAATCAGGCTAATAATGGTTTTGGTGACCAAGTATTGTCGGACTTGAGAATCAATATTTCGGATCACATTGGCTAGTTTATCCGAAACGTGTTCTGGGTAAGCAATTTTAAATTTCTTACCTAAATCACCGCTGGCCGCCAAAATGAACAGCATAAAAAGAACAACCATAAAGGTGGTTGTGACAAAGCTAATGAACGATCCTAGACCAGAGGTGACGGCAGCGGTCACTGAATCAATGTCGAAGGCATCGTTCCACTGAAATTCCGATGCTTGTAAATCGAAACGTTCGGCCCCCGCCATCATCCCAACTTCAATTTTATTAACAATAATCGCCATTTTGGCTTCGTATTTGGGCAATTCATTCACGAATGTATCTGCACTCGAAAACAAAACCCATCCCACCAAAAACAAAACGCAAGAAAACAATAAAAGCACTCCAAAAAGTGCGACTACCATTGGAACTCGTTTTTCTCGTAAGCCTAGAATGATTGGTTTGAATATTATTGATAGCAACATCGCTAAAACAAACGGCATCAAGACCGCTTTCAGTTCAAGTAGCATCACTCCTACTACGAAAACGGCTATAATCCCGAGAAAAATGTTTACGAGATTGCTATTTGGGGCTTCCTGAACCATACCTAACCATGAATCTGAGAGTCGTTCTTATCTGTTTTTCTGCCCTTGTTCTATTTGGCAGTTCCGCTCCGGATCCTTACCCGGACGATTATTTTCGTTCGCCCCTAGGGATACCGCTATATCTTTCAGGTGGGTTTGCTGAAATGAGAAGCAATCATTTCCACGGAGGTCTCGACATTAAGACCCAAGGGAAAACAGGCTACAAAGTGTACGCCGCTGCAGACGGTTGGATTTCACGCATTTCCATTTCTCCATCAGGCTACGGAAATGCATTGTACATTTCTCATCCCAATGGATATATGACCGTATACGGCCATTTGGACCGTTTTCGGGATGATGTGCAGGCTTTCATGAAAACCCTGCAGTATCAAAAAAAGTCATTCAGTTCAGAATACTTCCCCAACAAGGATGAATTCCCTGTGCTTAAAGGCGAAGAAGTCGCTCTTTCCGGTAATACGGGTGGATCTGCGGGGCCCCATCTTCATTTTGAAATACGGGACGAACGGACGGGATTTCCAGTGAATCCTTTGATGTGGGGGTTCGATATCAAAGACGACACGCCTCCTCGAATTTTTAGAGTCAAGGCGTATGCCGTGAGCGAAAACTCGCGCATTCGATTGCGAGACAGCAAAACCGGTGGATGGCTTTCGATTGGACCTGGAGAATCTGGGCTCCTTGAAGTAACGGTACAAAACGGGAAACACGTTCTGTCTAGTGTAAATAGAATTGAAGCCTCCGGCCAAATTGCCTTTGCCATTCAGGCTCACGACTATCATAATGGGTCAACCAATCGCTTAGGGCTGTATACCATTGAACTTCAGGATAACGGCGCGAAGGTGTTTAAGTCGTCTATGGACCGTTTTTCGTTCGATCAAACCCGGTACATAAATGCTCACGCCGACTATGCCGAGTATAAAAAGTCAGGGCGCTGGTTTCAGCGAAGTTTTGTGCTTCCGGGAAATAACCTTCCGCTGTATGATTCCGTCCAAAAAGGGATTATATCCATGCGCAGCGGTTCTAGCCATGAAATGAAATACCGAGTAACCGACGCGAACAGCAATCGCACGGACTTAAATTTCATGGTCTATGGCATTGAACCTGAAAATATCATTCAGGCTGTTTCCGGCTCGGATAAAATCCCTTTTAGCCTCCCTTTTGATCAGTCTTTCTCATTCCGAGCAGAAGGTTTCGCACTCAATATCCCGAATGGCGCTTTGTACGAAAACGACCAATTCAAGTATGCCGCCGTCGAAAGCGCTGCGTCAAATATATATTCGGAAGTTCATCGGGTTCACAAAGCTGACGTGCCGCTTCATACCTGGGCATCGCTAGAAATTGTCCCCACTCGGCTTCCGGAAGACAAAAGAGACAAAGCAGGGATTGTTAGAGTTCGATCAAATGGCAGCATCGCCTGGGCCGGAGGATCGTATTACGAAGGCGTGGTAAAGACGCAAATCCGAGACTTTGATTCTTTCGCTGTCGGCATTGACGATAAAGACCCAACCATTCGGCTGTTGAACATTAGTGCCGGCAAGAATATGGGTCAAGTTTCAGAAATCAGGGCGCGTATTGCCGATGGATTGAGTGGAATTCAATCCTTTGAGGGCAAAATTGACGGTGAATGGGTGCTATTCGAGTACGATGCAAAGAATGCTACCATTAAGCATCGTTTTGAACCCACTTTGGCCCGCGGCTCACATGTTTTGGAAATAAACGTAGTGGACGGAAAAGACAACCGGGCCACCGTATCAGTCCCATTTGTGCGCTAATAGCACGTCTGCAAGCTTGTTTTGCGCTGGATCAAAGTCCACAACACGGGTTGGTAAATGGTCCAGTCGGGCTAATTGCGCAGGCACTTCAGGTGTTATGCTAGTCGCCTGCTGAACGATGTCTGGAAATTTAGCAGGATGAGCGGTTGAAAGCACGACGATAGGGCCTGCTTTGGCATTCAGGCTAGCCGCAGCCCCAATGCCAACAGCCGTATGGGGATCAGCCACATAACCGGTTTCTGCGTGAAACTGGCTCATGTGAAAAAGAGTCTGCTCATCGGTTAATGAGATAGCTTCTATTCGGCTCATTAGGTCGGACGCAGCCGAAAGCGATTGCAGCCGCTCAAAATTGGATGGAGCGCCCACATCCATCGCATTGGATAGCGTCTTTACGGTCGTCCCAAACGTCGCATCGGGACTTTTTTTGTACCGGGGGAAAAAATCGTTTTGATTGTGAGCCGCTATAAAACCGGTTACCGGCATTCCCGATAGGTTAGCTAGAACACCAGCGGTGAGATTCCCCAAGTTACCCGATGGTACCACAAACTGACATTGTTTCGATCCTAGAAAACGCGTTGCCCAAACGTAATACAACATTTGAGGGATTAACCTACCCATGTTAATTGAGTTAGCAGTGGACAGGTTGAACTGGACCAGTTCGTCTTGCCCAAAAGCCCCTTTAACGAGACGCTGACAGTCATCAAAAGTACCCCTAACCCTAAGGGAGAGAACACCTTTCCGTTTGGTTATTAATTGTTTCTCTTGGACTTCACTTACGCCGGCATCCGGATATAACAGAACAACCCGTATCCCGTCAATTCCCGATAAGCCGTCGGCGACCGCACTACCCGTATCTCCCGACGTGGCCACCAGAATCGTAATGGACTGGTGGGACTGAGCCAGCCTTGCTTTCAACAGTTTGGCTAGCGTTCGAGCACCGAAATCTTTGAAAGACAGGGTGGGGCCATGAAATAACTCTAGAATATGTAACCCCGGATAAGAACGCGTTTCAGGTGTAAAACAAATGGGGACCTCGAAGTTCAAGGCGTCCTGTACCACCTCCTCGACCAACTCTTTTTTCTGCGATGGGATTAGTGCGTCACCAAGCCACTGCGTTAAAAACACGTCAGAACAGGCGCCAAACGAATTGGAGGGCAAGGTTTCCCAATCCACGTCGGGTTGGGTGATGGGAAGATAGAGCCCTCCATCTGGTGCCAAGCCTTGTTCGGCAGCTTCTAGCAAAGACACGTGTGGGTAGGCAGATCTGGTACTTGAAAACAGCATATCTATTGGGTGTATGCCCCACGCGCGTTAATTCGTTCTACAGCGGTCAAGCTTGAAATACCAAACTCAGCACAGGCGTTTTTCATGCTTTCTGCTATTGCTGAGGCTTCAGCCGAGGAAGAGCAGACGGCAAACATAGCCGGCCCGGATCCAGACAACGCACAGCCTTTTGCGCCACGCTTGAGGGCAGCCTCTTTAATGGCCGAATAGGGGCTTAAAAGCGTGGCGCGAATGGGCTCGATAAGGTCATCTTTCATCACCAATTTGCCAAATAAGCTCACATCGGCGTTGCTCATAGCCAAAATCAACTGGGACAATCGGGACGCCCAAACAGAAGCGTCTTTTAATGTTACAGACGCGGGCAGAAGAGCCCGAGCTTGCTGCGTCAGGACTTCAACATCGGGTAGAATGACGGCAAAATGAACATCCATCATTGAGTCGATTCGCTGATGAAATGCTGGATTTCCCGATTCAACCAGCATAGTTCCTCCCATCAACGAAGGGATCACATTGTCGCCGTGGCGCGCTCCAGACACGATGGACTCCCCTTCCATACACGCATCAATCAAATCCGACTTCGTCAAAGGCGATCCAAGGGCACCGTTCATGGCCATCGCTCCCGCAACGGCGCTGGCAGCCGAACTGCCTAAACCACTTCCCGCCCGGATTCCTTTTTTAATATGTATTGTGGCCCCACCTGTATAGCCTAGGGTTTGCGCGACATGAAGGGCGGATACGGAGGCGGTATTTTTGTGAGGATCTGTTGGTCCTTTCCACTCACCAGAAGGGTCAAAACCGACGGTATACGCAAGGCCAGGCGTAAGCGTAATGTGCACTTGATCGTACCAAATGGAGAGGGCAACCCCAAGACTGTCGAAACCCGGACCTAAATTGGAGAGGGATGCCGGTGCAAAAGCAACGCACGTTTGGGTCTTCAACGAATTGATCGCACTCATAATACCCTGTCTCCCATTGCGTTATGGGCGAACACCAGCCAAAAACTCTTCAGCAATCTTAACCATGTCAACACTGCCAATATAGACCG
>JAURGV010000093.1 GCA_030833605.1 Rhodothermales bacterium | reverse complement strand
CATAGGTTTCCATCGTAAACTTTACCAGGGCCTCTACCTGAGTAAAATCCGTGGCGTCCAACGGATAGGCCACTCCTCCTGTTTGAAGGGCTATTTCATTCAACTTTTCTTGAGATCGAGCTCCCAATACCAGTTGACTTCCTCTCTTGGCGAGATTTTTGGCTACTTGAGACCCGATACCACCACTGGCTCCGAGAACGATATAAACAGGTAAAGACGTATTGTTCATGCTTTTTGAAAGAGATTCTAGGCGGCAGCGCCGCGACTTTAGGACCAAGATAACATCGATCGACCGGTAACAATAGGCCTCTTTTATTGTTATCAACGATTGTTAGACTTCGCATCTTATACCTCTCACTTCGCGTAGGTCCCTCAATCAAACAATTTGGAATGAGTTTGAATTTCAACCGTCCAATAAGTGTGTCGAAGCCCAAAACCGTCCGAATGAAAAAACTGACATTCCTCTTCCTGCTGGTCGCCCCCTATCTGGTTCATGCCCAACAGGGCTTGATCGTGTACGAACGCGTGGCGAAGTACAATTTTGAATTACCTGAATTTGCTCGCGGCGCAACTGTGCCAAAAGAAGGTAAAAAAGAAGTCATGCTTCTTTTTAACGAGGCCGAATCCGTTATGCAGGATGCACCTAATGAAAAAAGCGAAGCTACCCAACAAAATCCTTGGGAAAAGCAAATGATGGCCTTCTTGAAAATGGGAAGCGCATCACGTGCGGATAACGAGACTGTTTTGGTTTCCTACATCAATCGGGATGAAGGCACAATGGTTGAAGTCAGAGACTTTATGACGAAAGAATTTCGGATTGAGTCGGATTTACCCACTATTCCCTGGAAAATAGCAGGTGAAGAAGGTGAGTTTCTTGGCTATACCGTTCACAAGGCCACGGCTAAGATAGACACGACCTCGGTGGAAGCATGGTTCGCGCTTGATATCCCCTACGAAGTCGGACCCGAATCGTTTGGAGGCCTACCAGGAGCCATACTGGTACTTTCAATCGGCGAGGGAGGCCTGAGCTTCACGGCAACAGGAGTCTCCCTCGATGGTCTTGATATGTTAGCGATTGCACGTCCTGATCGGGGTGAAAAAGTTACTCGCGATCAGTACGAAAAAGCTGTTGAAGTCAAATTAGAAGAAGTCAAACGTTTGGGAGTGGGCCGAGACCGCCAAATGCGACGCCGAAACTAGACACCAAATCCTAGCGCCAAGTTCGTCGCAGAAATTAATTTAGAGTTAGATGTTTAAGATTATTAAGATCGCCTTTCTTTTCACGCTGCTTCTCGGAACAGTTCGCGTTGCATTCGCCCAAAACGAAAGGTTCGACCTTACGGGCTCCGTAGTGGACTCTACCAAAATCGGAGTGCCATCGGCAACCATTGTGGCGCTAACACGCGCTGATTCGGTGCTCACCAAGTTCACCACGAGCGACAAAGAAGGAGCTTTCAGGCTTCGACGCCTCGCGGCCGGAGAGTACATCCTTCAAATATCATTCGTCGGGTACCAAACTATCCGTCAGAATTTTGAGATTAAAACGGCGGATCTCGATGTTGGACAACTCATTATGCACGAATTGGTGTCAGAGCTTGATGAATTAGTCGTAAGTGCTGAGCACATTCCATTTAGAGTTTCAAAAGACACCCTCAGCTACAATGCAGCGGCGTTCGCCACACGGCCGAACGCCGTTGTAGAAGATCTACTGCGAAGATTGCCAGGTGTGGAAGTCGCGGAGGATGGCTCCATCACCGTTCAAGGAGAGCAAGTTCAGAAGGTCCTCGTGGACGGAAAAGAATTTTTTGGTTCTGACCCCACTATTGCGACGAAAAACCTACCTGCAGATGCTGTAGAACGGGTTGAAGTCTATGATAAGCAGTCCGATAAGGCCGAATTCACTGGTATTCAGGATGGGAATGAGCAAAAGACAATCAACTTGGCCCTTAAAGAAGATGCCAAAAAAGGATATTTCGGAACGGTAACCGGCGGATTAGGAGGAGAAAACACCGATCGTGGCCTTTACGATGGCCGTTTAAATTTCAACCGATTTAACTCCTCGACTCAAATAGGGTTGATTGGTAGTGGAAATAACGTAAACAGAGGGTCCTTCAGAGGTGATTCTAATGCTGGTTTTTCAGAATCCTTTTCGATTGGGTTGAACCTAAACCGAGACTTTGGAAAAAAAGGTAAATCCTGGATTCGCAGTAGTTATTTCCGAAATCAATCGGAAAACACGCAGAATAGAGTTGTCAATCGTGAAAGCATTCTTGGGCCAGCAATTTCCTCTTCAACAGACTTGGCTTCCGATCAGGTATCCGAGAATGTATCTCATTCAGGAGACCTAAATGCCCAACTTACGCTAGGCGAAGGGCATGACATTCGCATTAGAAGTGTTTTAAATTTCTCCAATTCTGACTTAACAAACGTTAGTTTTCAGGAAACTATGAATGCATCTGGGCAAATACGAAACTCGGCCGACACCCGAAATTTCAATAGCGGCGATCGTGTTGCAGGGTCGGGAGACCTAACTTGGCGGAAAAAGTTGAACGACAAAGGAAGGAGTGTAATTTGGTCTTCAAGTGGAGAACTCAATGATTCAGACAACAGCACCGATCTAACCTCCACTATTGGTACTTTCGATCCACTGGCTGATATTTTAACCTACGCCGAGATTGTACAGCTTCAATCAACCATCGGAAATCAGCTCTCTCAACGACACCGATTATCGCTCAATGAACCGATTGGAAGTGCCAACCTTGAACTTGGGTTGGAAAGACAGCTCGAGGACCAAGATGAGACCAAAGATTTCAGCGATATGGTTTTGGGTGCACCGGTCCTGAATGAGTTGCTCAGTGCTGAATTCAATCGAACCTACTCCTACTGGCATGGAACCGCCCAATTTAGCAAGACAACGGAGGATCAGTTTATTACAGTCGGGCTACAAGTTCAGCGATCGGACCTGGAAGGAACGATCGTCAACCGCAATGTATCTATCAGCAATGGATACACGCACATCTTGCCGAACCTTTATTACAAAGGTACTCTTTCTGATGCTGCTTCGATTCAGATTCGATACAACGCGAGTACTCGGGAGCCTTCTCTAAATGAATTGCAGCCTTTTGTGGACAATTCGAACCCACTTATCGTGTTCATCGGAAATCCGGACCTTGAGCCGCAATACACACACAGTTTGTATTCGGAATACCGTTATTTCGATCAATACACATTTTTGAATCTGTTTGGCTCTTTTCGTTCGTCCTGGACTAGGAACGACATCGTACAATCCCGCACGATTGACGAGCAGTTAAAACAGACTTTTACAAACGTAAATGCGGGTGATGGATGGTCTCACAATGCTAGCGTTAACTTCGGCACTCCAATCCGGCGATTGGGCATTCAGATTGATCTGCGCAACAACGTGAATTGGTCAACGGGTTCGCAATTCATCAATAGCGAAGAAAACCAAAGTCGAATTCTGCGTTATTCGCCGAGCTTGACCGTCCAGAATCGGTTTAGAGAGGTTTTTGACGTTCGTGGAACGTATAGTTTGACGCTAAACGATGTGGACTATTCATTGAATAAGGCTCAGAATCGGCAATACACCAACAGCTCGATTCGCTTCAGTGGGGATTTATTCCAAGGTGGTTGGACTTTTGGTACCGCCATAAATTTCAATATGTACGATCAACAAGCGTTTGGTGGAGCCAAAAACCGCGCATTGTTAGAAGGAACCGTCGGATGGCTACTGCCAAATGACAAAACGGAAGTGCAGTTTATCGTACGCGATATGTTGGATCAAAATCAGGGCGTGACCTATTCCAACTCCAACAATTACATAGAGGAGTCGCGCGTTCAATCCCTCGGTCGATACGTGATGCTCACCATGACCCACAAACTCTCGAAAGGCTCCGCCCCATCAGGCGGCGGACGAGGTGGATTTAGAGGCCGCAGATAAACAAGTATGCAGATGGTTTGCACACCCGTCATCTCCTCTGGCCAGAAGCCGCAACTTCCAAGGCCGAATTGATTCTGTAACCGGCTCGTGAACCTGTTGTACAACCGGAGTTCAAAAAGTATCATTACTCTCCCGACCACGACTTTCTCAAGCGTCGCGCTGGAATACTCACTACACACAGCCAGAATGACGTGAGAACGTAAAACCTCAGAGTTGATGACGCTCCGTAACTGCTTTCTTTTGCTGCTGGTGTTAGCAATGCCAGCTGGTCAGATTGCTGCGCAAACACAATCGCCACCCCAATCGCTCCCCTTTTCGGAGTTTTCCCTAGAATCCTTGGCTGGATTTAAGCCCGTTACTCCTAACTGGAGTATCGTTGGTGAGGTGACTGCTGATCGAACAACAACCCATCAAATTAGCACATTTGCCGGAGTTGGCGTTCTTGTCAATCAACCCGCTGCAGAAGCTCGAGGGAATCTTTTTTCGAATTGGGAGCACGGTGATTTAGAGCTAGAATTGGATTTCATGATGCCCAAAGGATCCAATGCAGGGGTGTACCTGCAAGGCCGATACGAAATTCAGCTTTTTGACAGCTGGGGCGAGAAAAGCCCTTCTTTCTCGGACGTTGGGGGCATTTATGAGCGCTGGGATCCTAGCCGTTCCGAGGGAAAACAAGGTTTTGAGGGACAACCTCCGCTCCTAAACGCAGGCCGGGCGCCAGGCCTGTGGCAACATCTAAGCATTTCTTTTCAAGCTCCTCGTTTCGACAAAACAGGGCGGAAAACAAGCAATGCGGTCATGAAAAAGGTCGTTCTAAACGGCGTAGCGATTCACCAAAACGTTGAAATCACCGGCTCAACGCGTGCAGCGGCTTTTACCGACGAAAAACCGATGGGACCGCTGATGATCCAAGGAGATCATGGTCCTGTTGCGCTTCGTAACATCAAATACAAACGGTATGAGGGCGATGCGCTCATTGAGGCCGATGCCTTACCTGCACCACGTTTTGTACCCGCTATATTTGTGGAGCCGGGAGCTGAACCCGCACTAATACGAGGGTTTGTTAACCACGGAGGTGTAAAGAAAACACACACTATTGCCGTCGGTGATCCGGAAGGCATCCACTACACCATGGATTTACGTCAAGGTGCCCTTTTACAAACCTGGAAAGGGCCATTTATTGAAACCACGGATATGTGGCACAGCAGAGGAACAGAACAATTGGCGGTTCCTTTAGGATCTGTAATAACTTTTTCAGGAGCGCCAACCGTTGCTCGCCTCGCATCAGAGACCACTGCCTGGCCAGATAGCATGGGAAATGATTTTACCTTTAAAGGATATGAGTTAGATGAACCTGGAAGGCCATCTTTCCATTACCAATTAGGTGATGCCATGGTCACGGATCGATTGCTCCCCAGCGAAGATGGCAGTACGCTCTCCCGCGAGTTGTCGATTCAGAGCCCGTCATCACTCGAAGGCTATTGGGTACGCCTAGCCTCCGGCCAAATGATCAATTCAACGTCTAGAGGGAAATTCCAAATCGATGGAAATACCTACTACGTAGAGATGCCCGAACAAGCGAGCCAACGATATTTGGTGCGCACCACTAGTAAAGGCCAAGAGCTTCTCGTTCGGCTTTCTGCTGATAGTAAAACGACCACCGTGCAATACACTTTGATTTGGTAACCCCATGAAAGCGAACCCTACCAACTTCACCACGGCATTGCGCACGGTAATCCTAACCTTTTTAGGACTCCTGATCGCCGCGCCTTCTGTTTTCGCCCAAGTCCCAGCTATTGAAAACGATTACTACAAACTGACTACCATTCCCATTCCCCAAGACGTGATTCTAGAAGTGGGAGGACTGGATGTGTTGCCTGATGGCCAATTGGCCGTCTCAACACGGCGGGGCGAAATATGGCTAATCAAAAACCCGTATTCAAAAGGAAATGTACGACCGCAGTTCAAGCGTTTTGCTCACGGATTGCACGAAGCGCTTGGTCTTTCCTATCGCAATGGATCGTTGTATTCCGCCCAACGTGGCGAACTAACGAGATTAACCGATAAAAACGGCGACGGTCGTGCCGATTTGTACGAAACCGTGTACTCATGGCCGCTGGAAGGCAATTATCACGAATATTCGTACGGTCCCCTGTTCCGTGAGGATGGTACGATGATCGTGACCCTAAACCTTGCGTGGGTAGGGCACGAAGTTAGTCTCTCCAAATGGCGGGGCTGGATGGTTGAAATATCGCCCGATGGCAAATTGACGCCTTATGCCACAGGCATGCGTTCTCCCGCAGGATTCGGACTGAATGTGGATGGAGAAGTATTTTATGGCGAAAATCAGGGTGGTTGGATTGGCTCTGGCTACATTACCCATGTGGAACGGGGAGACTTTGTGGGCCATCCAGAAGGATTGAAATGGAGCCATTTGCCAGGATCTCCCCTTTCACTTCGACCCGAAGACGTTCCTGACACCGGTTTGCCCAAGGTCGAAGTGGCGCCTCAGGTTCCAGACTTAAAACCCCCAGCCGTTTGGATTCCTCATGGCATAATGGGCATTTCAACGTCTGATATTTTGGCTGACACCACGCGTGGTTCGTTTGGACCGTTCACGGGGCAGCTTTTTGTGGGCGACCAAGGACAAAGCAATGTGGCCCGCGTCTATGTTGAAAAAGTAAATGGGGTGTATCAAGGCGCCGCTTTTCCGTTCAGAGAAGGCTTTTCTTCCGGTGTCTTGCGTATGGTTTGGGGTAAAGATGGATCCATGTTCGTGGGAATGACAAGCCGTGGGTGGGGTTCAACAGGACCCAATCCCTATGGGCTGCAACGACTTGAGTGGACGGGCAAGATGCCCTTTGAAGTAAAAACCATTCAAGCCAAGCCAGACGGCTTTGAACTCAGTTTTACCAAGCCAGTGGATCCTAAGATTGCGGGCGATCTTTCGGCATACAACGTTACTGGATTTACCTACATGTACCACAGCACGTATGGCAGTCCCATTATCAATCAAGAAGCCGCGCCCGTTCGAGGGGTCAAAGTGGCCGAAGACCGCATGAGCGTTCGCATTGTAGTGGATGGACTGCGGAAAGGGTATATCCATGAATTAAAACTCACTAGTTTGCGATCCGAGGATAATGAACCGCTCTTGCACGATGATGCGTATTACACGCTAAATGAGATCCCTTCTGGACCAAAACTTGATCTGGGACAGTCATCGAAGGTGGAAACCCCGCAAAAGGCTACCGAGAACAGTAAATCAGTTCGACAGGCAAAACGCGTTACGAGCCAACCCAAATCCTGGACGAATGGGCCAGACGCAACGATTACTATTGGAACCCAACCGGGTCTCCGTTTTGATCTACCTTCCTTTGATGTCCAGGCCGGATCTCGCTTGAAGCTGGTTTTCGATAACAAAGATGATATGATGCACAATTTGCTTATTGTCGCACCTGGAACAGGAGATAAAGTGGGTGAAAAAGCGATTGCGTTGGGTCTCAATGGACTCGAAAAAAATTATGTCCCTAACCTGGACGAAGTGCTGTTCCACACCCTACTCTTGAAACCAGAAACATCGGAAGCGATTTATTTTACCGTACCGGATAAACCCGGCGAGTACACCTTCATTTGCACCTTTCCAGGACATTCCTTTACGATGCGCGGAATCATGCGTGTGGTAAGCAAGTGATCGTGATTCTCCGAATCCATTCTACATGATCCACCTTGGCCTGCACTTTGTTGTCCCCTTGGTTGTCGCACTGGTGTTTTTTCGCACCAGTTGGCGAAACGCTACGTTTATTTTGATCGCGACAATGATCGTGGATGTTGATCATCTTCTGGCGAACCCGATTTATGATCCAAACCGGTGTTCCATTGGGTTTCATCCGCTACACACCCTCCCCGCCATTTTGGTCTACGTGGCGTTGTTTGTAGGACCGCTTTACGTTCGGATGAAAAACAAAGACCGTTCTTGGCATCCTAAAGCCCGTTTGGTACATCTGATCGGTCTGGGCCTGTTGATTCATATGGCTCTAGACGGGCTCGATTGTATGGTTTAGCGCATTTCATTTCCCCGTGAAATGTATTTTAGCACGGCTTTCCCATTTATCCGCTAACCGGAACTGCCGTTTCCCATGCAGAAAGATCGAAAATTGTCGCCTTTTCAGGCCAAGTTGTACCAAATCATTTTTGAGGCCGACACGCCGGCAGGGAAAAGTTTTGATATTTGGCTGATGATCATGATCGTCGCCAGCGTGCTAACGGTATTTCTGGAAAGCATCGCTTCTTTACGAGCCGAATACAGCACCCTGTTTTTCGCCCTAGAATGGGTTTTCACGATTTTCTTTACCATAGAGTACGTTGTGAGGATTTATTGCGCCCTTAGGCCAATCCGGTACATTCGCAGCTTTTATGGCATAATTGACCTCTTATCCATATTGCCGACCTATTTAAGTCTTCTGATTCCAGGCTCTCAAGTTGGGGCTGTAATTCGAGTTTTGCGACTGCTTAGGGTGTTCCGAATATTCAAACTAGAAGGCTTCCTACACCACGGAAACGTGATTTCTCCCGCTTTGATACGGAGCCGGCGGAAAATCACCCTGTTCCTCTATGTGGTCTTGCTAATAGTGGTTGTTATCGGCTCT
>JAURGV010000092.1 GCA_030833605.1 Rhodothermales bacterium | reverse complement strand
TCAAAGCGATCAAGGGGGACACGACCAGCGTAATTCCGCCCAAAACAAGGCCTGGCACTTGGAAACAGATTGATTTTCCCGCCCCGGTAGGCAAAAGGGCCAACACGTCCGTTCCATCTACAATTTGCGAAACGATTTCTTCTTGAAGCGGTCGAAACGACTCGTACCCCCAATAGTGGAAAAGCAGGGCCCTAGCCTTTGGAATTTTTTTGGATGGCGTATAACACTTTGTCCGCGATTTGAGACGTAGAAAGGCCATCAACCGGAATAATAATTTCGGCCTGCTCATAGACACTCGCCCGTTCGGCTAGTAGCGTCCGGACACGATGCTCCAAGTCCTCGCCGGTGAGCATTTGTCCGTTGGGCCCGAACAGTTTGGGCCGCGTTTGCCTTGATTTTGCCAATCTTCTGGCCAAAGCCACCGGACCAGCCTTTAAATAAATCAACAAACCTGTTTCTAAACACAGGTTCAAGGCGTGCGGGTTTCCCAAGGCACCTCCTCCAAGCGAGACCACTATGGCGGGTTGCCGTGCATATTTCTGCAGTAAATCCCACTCTGTTTCCCTAAAAACCTCCTCGCCTAGTACCTCGAAAATACCTGGCACAGACATACCCAGATGCTGGACAATCTCTTCGTCCAGATCCACAGAGGAAAATCCCAATCGTTTTGCAACGCGCGGCGTTACAGAAGATTTTCCTACACCCATGAAACCCGTCATGTAAATTCGCTGTACGGGTGGCATCAATCTAGTTCTCCTGTTTTTAAAAGCACCTCAAGGTACGGAGTGAAGGTTTGCCGACCTATCGCCTAGACATAGAATACGATGGCACCGAATGGCACGGGTGGCAGATTCAGCCGAATCTTCCGACGGTTCAGGGCGCCATCGAGTCAGCGCTCCAAACTGCGTTACGATTTAACGTCTCGATAGTTGGCTCTGGGAGAACCGATGCAGGGGTTCACGCCAGCGGTCAGGTCGCTCATTTTCACACCGATCTCCCGATTGATTCCCATCGATTGATGGCATCCTTAAATGGCCTCACGCCAAATTCTATTGCAATTCGATCGATTGCAGAGGTTCAGGATGGTTTCCATGCTCGTTTCGATGCCTTAAGCCGCACCTATCGGTACCGTTTATCGACGCTTCCCGTTGCATTAGATGCTCCCATCAGATGGTATGTTCGACCCGAACCTGATTTTGAACGGATGAATTTGGCTGCGAACCATTTAATTGGAACGCATAATTTTTCGGCGTTCTGCAAAGTAATTTCGGACACCGAAAACAAGGTTTGCACCATTTCCGAAGCGTCTTGGAGGGCTTGCCCGGATAAAACGGGTAGTTTCGACTTCGTGATTCGGGCCGATCGCTACCTACATGGAATGGTTCGTGCAATTGTTGGGACCTTGATTGAAATCGGCCAGGGAAAACGAGACATGGACTCCGTCCCTCAACTGATTGCTTCCCAAGATCGTACACAAGCAGGTTTTGCCGCTCCTCCGCATGGCCTTTCATTGGAAAAAGTGGTTTACTAACTAAAAATGGGGCAAAACTAATGCCCCTTTGGAGCACATTTGCCGAATTGTGGTACCACCAGCCAACCCGATCGCTTTCCTATGAAGACGTTTTTCTCGCTTGCTTTCAGTCTCTTGATCATCTCGTTTGGTACGGGCTGTGATAGAGCTTTTCAGGATGTTGGAGAAGCAACCATTGAGGTCGTTGGTCCCAATCCAACCGTTGCACTCGTCGAAAACACCATCGATCTCGAGCTCCGCGTTTCGTCCGTTCGCGAGGTTACTCAAGTCCACTCCAATCGAGGTTCCTTTGCAAAAGATGCCGGCTCCGGATTATGGAAGGCGCCCATTTCTTTGTCCATGGGCCTCAATCAAATCATTATCGAAGCTTTTGTTGACGATGGTCCAACTCGTGTCGATACGGTTTCTTTTTTCCGTCTTACCTTTACGCACGAATCCGTCCCCAATTCGCCGCTACCGTTTACGACCGGGAGTCATTCCATTTCTTTAATCGCAAACGACGACCTGCTACTGGTTGGTGGAAACGCCGGAGCCGGAGATACGGCATCCTTGGATGCCCACGTGCTACACCCCGGTGCCAACCTATTTCAACCGCTGAAAGCTTTTTCGATATTCCCTAGGGTAGGCCATTCCACCACCGTTCTACCCAACGGTAAAGTTTTAATTATGGGAGGAGCGGTTCTTGGCGACATTTCGGTAACAACTGACCTGGTTTCGCCCGTTGAACTATTCGATCCTTCGGACCAATCTTTTTCGCCCGTTCCATTCAAAGGAGATCCCATTCGGCGCATGTACCACACGTCGATTATCCGGCTGGTTAATGGACAACCTCAGATCGACCTGCTTGGAGGTCGAGGTGATGTTCAATACACGCCCGCTCCCCTACTTGGCATTCGTCAAGACCTGCGGTCGTTCGTGTTTCGAAACGATTCACTCATCGCCCTGTCCCCCGCAGTGGGACCCTTTATTGAACCTATTGCAGGTCACATTCAAACCGCATTGGATGGTACTTCATTAAGCACCGGAACGCGGTTTCTAGTCAATGGTCTGCGATTCGACACCGAAATGAAACCAACGTCATTTATTATGGATTATGCCAGTCCATTCGGAATTGAAATCACGCCTACCGCCCCTATGAACGAGCCCAGAATCCGACATGCAGCCGTCCAGGTAGCTCCGGGCGTGGTTGCCTTGTTTGGGGGACGTGCGGAGGACCCCACTGTGGTCTTTGGAACAGGCGAACTATTTATTGAGGCTGCAAACGCATACTTCACCCTCCCTTTCGCCATTACTCCACGGTTTGGGCTCACAGCCACTCGTTTGAACAATGGCAGAATTGTACTCTTTGGTGGGTTTGATGCAACTTCAAATGCAACTGACGCCACAGATTTCGTATCTTTACAGGTGGAGTAGCTCATTGCAAACTCCCAGAGCACATTATCATAAACGAGTACCCTTCGTCCATGGACGTTCAACTCATACTCCGTTGGCTAGTCACAGCAATCGTAATCGTTGTTGCTGTCGTTTTATTGGGATTTGTACTACAAATCGCAGCTGTTCTTTTAAAGCTCGCCATTAAGTTTTTGGTTGTCCTTTTGCTTGTTGCTCTGGCTGTACGGCTGCTAGACGTCTTTAAATCTCGATAATTTCGAACGCTTTCCCACTTCCATTGGTTGATATTTTATGAGTCTAGTTGATTTCCGCATTTTCTCGGAAACGGACCACCTAAATCAGGTTATTGTTCACACACCTGGTGCCGAAATGGATTTGGTGTCTCCGCACGATCGCGAGGCCTTATTATTCGAAGATATCTTGTATTTGAGCCATGCTAGAAAAGAACACGAGCTCATGTGCGCTGTGTTTGAAAAGGTAGTTGGGCCTACCGGCAAGGTTTTTCAAATTACCGATCTCTTGCGCGAGGCATTTGACATGGAAGATGCCCGAGCCAGTTTTGCAGAACAGATTGTTGAAGCCTCTCCTGGCGCAAACCTGAAAGTTTTTCAGAAAGATCTAAACCAATTGTCTCCGGAAGACCTGTTCCATTTTGCCCTCACCGGAGAATCTCCTCTCGCGCTGGAAGCCAAACCGCTCCCCAACCTCATGTTTATGAGAGATTTGGCGGCTGTTGTTGGCAATCACATGGTTTTGAGTCACGCGGCGACCTCTGCCAGAAGTCGGGAAAGCGTGATTATCAACGTGGTGGCCTCTCATCATCCAGCATTTGCGGCACATCGTGATCGCATTATCAAACTGCCACGAGGTGTCACATTTGAAGGCGGTGACCTTTTAGTCGCCTCCCACGATACGGTTTTAATCGGCAATTCAGAACGCACCTCATTTGGCGGCGTCATTTCCGTGGCGAGATTGCTCTTCGAAAAAACCGAAATCAAAAATGTGATAATGGTCAATCTTCCAAAAGAGAGATCGTGTATGCATTTGGATACCGTTTTCACCTTTGCCTCCCCGGATGAATGTGTCGTATTCCCGCCGCTAATTGACCTCCACGGCTTGAACAATGTCATCACGCTTCGAGCTGGTAATGCGCCGGATGAAATGAACTCTACCATCCACCAAAACCTGCACCAGGCACTCGAAAGCGCGTTAAATCGCTCTATTACCTTTGTTTCTTGCGGTGGCTCTGATCCACTAAGCCAACAACGCGAACAGTGGACCGATGGCGCAAATTATTTTGCCATTGCTCCGGGTGTTGTAATTGGCTATGAACGAAATCAAAAAACGTTTGATGAAATGGCCCGTCGTGGCTATCGGGTGGTAACAGCAGAAGGATTTCTGTCCTATTACCAAGAAAGCAAATGGGAGCCGGGCGAAAAAATTGCCATCAAACTGGATGGATATGAACTGTCGCGAGGCAGGGGCGGCCCACGGTGTATGACCATGCCCATAGCACGCACATCAAAATGAGTTTGACCGACATCATGGCCGACCACAATAGGTGGATGAAGGTCGCCATCCGAGAAGCCGAAAAAGCATTTGAGGAGGGTGAAGTCCCTGTGGGCGCCATTGTAGTGCGGGACAACCAAATCGTAGGACGCGGGCATAATCAGGTTGAACGCTTGCTCGATCCAACGGCGCATGCAGAAGTGCTAGCTATTACAGCGGCATGCCACACGCTCGAGTCCAAATGGCTCGAAGAGTGCACCCTGTACGTCACGCTTGAGCCCTGTCCCATGTGCGCCGGCGCTATTTGGTTGTCTCGTTTGAAATGCGTCGTGTACGGAGCCTTCGATGAAAAAGCGGGAGCTGCATCTACCTTGTACAACATCCCTCAGGATCCTCGACTCAATCATTACGTCGATTTAATTTCCGGGGTTGAAGAAGAGCGTTGCTCAGCCCTTTTGAAGGGTTTTTTTGCGAAGAAGCGCCAGGCCAACGAGTCGGTCAATTAAAAAGCAGGGTTCATGGACCATCCAATTTCCAAAGTTGATGTAGTTGTGGTTGGCGCGGGACCTGTTGGATTAGCTTGTGGCCTGGAACTGCAACGCAAAGGTCTTTCCGTTTTAATCCTCGAAAAAGGGGCGCTGGTTAATTCTCTGGTTGGGTATCCGACCAATATGGAGTTTTTTTCGACTCCTGATTTGTTGGAAATCGGAAATTACCCATTGGTGTCTTCTTACTACAAGCCTCACCGCGAAGAGGTGATTGATTACTATCGAAGAGTCGCTCAGGCGGAGGGCCTTTCGATTGAGTTGGGGGCTCTCGTTGTTGGGCTTTCTGGTAATTCAGGAGCCTTTGAAGTGGCCTTGCCTTCCAGAAAGGTTTCCTGTAACTATGTCGTTGTGGCTACCGGGTTTTTTGATCAGCCGAATCGTTTAGGCGTTCCAGGGGAATCTTTATCAAAAGTGAGCCACTATTTTAAAGAACCCTTTGCCTTTGCGAGACAGCACGTTGCGGTTATTGGAGCGAAGAATTCCGCCGCTAAAGCCGCTTTGCAGTGTCATCGTTATGGAGCCCATGTCACCATGATCGTGAGAGGCCCAGAAATAGGCCCTACCGTTAAGTACTGGATTCGCCCCGATCTTATCAATCGAATCGCGGAGGGCTCCATTGACGCCCATTTTGAGGCCCAAGTGACATCCATTGCAGAAAAGACCATTTCCTTTTCGACACCTGGTGGGCAAAAAACCATTCAAAATGATGTGGTTTTAGCGCTGATTGGATACCATCCGGACTATTCGTTGCTAACTGCTCTTGGTATTGAAACGCAAAACGATTCTGTCCAAACGCCTGTTTACAATGAAGACACCTTCGAAACGAACAGAAAAGGCGTATTCCTAGCAGGCACCGTATGTGGTGGGCGTCACACAAGTCGTTGGTTTATCGAAAATGGCCGTTTTCACGCACAAGTTATAGCCAGTTCTATCGCTAAGAACTTCCGGAAATAGTCGCTATTCCGTTGCCGTTACCACCTGTTTGGCTAACCCATTAGCCGGGTTTAAACCTAACGCCCTTTTGGCGGCCTCATTGGCGAGTGCGAATTGGTCCATGCGAAACAACGTTAGCGCTAATTTGGACCATAAAACATCACTATTTGGCACGATTTGAAGCGCTTGTTTGAACAAAAGCACCGCCTCTGAATATCGCTCTTGATTTAACCGCAAAGAACCCAAATTATCTACAGAATCCACGTGCGACGGAACGCGCTCCACGGAGGTAGCCAATATTCTATCAGCTAGATTCAATTTGTTCTGCTGCAAATACAAAAGACCCAGATTGCTCATCGCACTGGCGTAAAAGGGGTCCAAATCAATGGCCACTTTCAAGTACTTTTCAGCTTTGGCAGCGTCTCCTTTCTTTAGAAAGGCCGTCCCTAAATTGAAATAAGCGACTTCATTCCAAGACTCTTGCTGAATAGCTGTCTGATACTGTTTAATCGCATCATCCAAACGCCCCGTTGTTTCGTATAAACGCCCTAGGTTAATGCGTATATCTGCCATTTTTGGCTGAATTTGAAGCGCTTTTAGATACAGTTTCTCTATGGTCTCCGGATTTCTACCAGCGCGTTCATATGCCTGACCCAACGTATTAAGCCGCTCCACGGTATCAGGATCTCTACGCACCGCTTCTTCCAACGAAGGAATTGCTTCGTCGGGCCTATTCAGCAACAGTAACGCGTAGCCATGTAGGTACCATGCTTCGCTGGGGGTAGCCTCATTGTTGAGTGCTCCCTGGATGTTGGATACGCCTTGCTGAAGCAATGCAGCATCTGCCTTTCGCTGCCCCTCAGTTATCAGGGCCATCGCAGCGTAAACGGTCGTCAAAGGACTGGCTTTTTTATCCCTTTCAAAAACAGGCGTCATCAGTCCTGCATCGTGCGCCTTTTCAGGTTGAACCGTCCCCTCTTTTACAACGCGAATCCAGTGATCCGTAAAGGCAGAGTGGGGGGCTTCAATGAGATCTGTTTTTGGCATGTGGCAAGCGATGCAGTTTGCCTCGTCCACATGAATCGTTTTGCTCGCCTGTGTGGCGAAAGTTGACCGCAGCTCAGAACCGTCATGGCAATTTTGGCAGGTAGCATTGAATTGTTCAGGTCCTTTTGTGCGGAAACCATTGTGAGGATCGTGACAGGTAGTACATGTAAGCGGATCCTCCAGGGTCATGGTTTCGATAAAACAGGCACTAAGCTTCATTCTATCGGCATGCGAAATGACCTCAATGCCGTCCTCGTTTTTCTGGTCGGTCGCGAACAATGCCACATATTCGTCCAGGCGTTGTGACGGTCTGAAATTATAGGCCGTTTTACCTGTCCGCAGTAACGACACGGATGCATTTAAGTGACACTGTTGACAAACGTCAAGATTAGCGTCTAAGGATAGGTGAGCAGGATTTACGATGGTTAAATCGACTCCCTCCGCCGAACCCTGTGATTTTAATCGCTCATCCACATGGATACTTCCGGGGCCATGGCAGCGTTCACATCCAATACCCTGAGGCACTTCGGAATACGCCCCATTCGTTTGAGTAATTGGTGTGGCGTAGCTGTTATGGCAAGCCATACACCGGTCCCCAATTTTCCGATCAAAACGCTTGTTGGCAATGCGGTAGCCGGGACTAAAATCCCATCTTTTTTGTTGGGTGTACCAAGTAACCGGTACTTCGTACAACCAACCATCTTTTTCGGATAAATACGTACGGGCAGACGTCCCAGAACCAACTACCCAATCCAAAGATCGAAGCAAGCGGTGTACCTTTTTGCCGTTTGCATCTAAAAGGTACTCTTCCATAAAAAAGCCTGAATCGGCCGCTACAGAACGGTAATGCAAACCGGTGCTAGAGTCCGTCACAACTTCCGAACCAAACAGCTCTACAGCGTTTTCTTTGGTAAGCCTGAACATAGAATTCGACATACCATGCTCTTGGAAACCTTGATACTGATCCTCGTGACAATCAAAGCAAGTCGCGTCACCAACGAATTCAGCGGTTTCAACCACGTTGCGAAATGCATAATCCTGATGAACGGATGTGCGGTCTTCATCCGACGCCGATTTCTGGCAGCCGAAAAAGACGGAAAGCACTGCTAAAACTGAAAATGGGTAGACGTAATACGAGCGCATATCAACAAAAAAAAGAGGGTCGAATCACAACGTGATTCGACCCTCTTCGTTTCAATCTAACGTATAGATTTACAACTTATCTCTATAGAGAAACAGCAGCTGTAATCATGTTTACGTTGTCGAAGTAGTTCGTTGAGCGCAAGGCGTAGTCAACTTGAAGGCGTGTGCCACTCAAATCAAAGTCTAGACCAGCACCGAAGTTAGTTCCTTCGAAGAATGAAAGGTCACTGTCTGAAACGAAGTCAAATCCACCGCGAAGGTAGAGTACATCAAACAATCCAATTTCAACACCACCAGCAAACTGGTCCTGATCGAATGAATTCGAACGGAAGTTTCCTAGTACGGTTAGCGTGGCTCCTGCTCCCATTTCGCGGGTGTAAGAAACGCCAAAGTTAAGAAGTGATGGAAGTTCAACTGGTTCGTTTTCCAAAAGCAATGCGTTAGCAGCAGCTGTTGGAACCTGATCAGACAATTGAACACGACGCGTTAGACCAACGCCTTCGTATTGCAACTGTGAACCAA
>JAURGV010000091.1 GCA_030833605.1 Rhodothermales bacterium | reverse complement strand
GAAGCCCGTAGTCCACCGTGGTGGCATTCCCGAGAATGCCACCATGATGGATCTGATTTAGTTTTTTTCTAATGTCCATTATCCAATTCCTACGTCTTCAAAACCAGAACCACCTTCCTGGTTGCTATGGTTTTGGCTTCTTTTGGGCGGCTTTCCAAAGTTGTATTGGAACGTAATGCTAGCCGAACGGGACTCCCACTTCCTGTTTCCAAGTTGGTAAAACGAGGCTTGATCCAACTCAAATTGGAAGCCCATTTTGTCCAACGGATCGTTAATCCGTAGCGTGACCGATCCTTTGTCTTTCAACACTTTCTGACGGACAGAAATGTTGGACACGGAGAACGAGGAGATTTTGCCCTGGGCTACATCGATAGGTGCGCGGTAGAAGTAAAATAGCTGTACATCCGTTTTATCAGTGACCTTCCATGAGGCGCTCGCCCGACTCGACCACGAAATGGCGTCGTTGGCTAGGTCAGCGTCCACGCTACCGCCGTCGGTTACAATGCGGTACGCGTTAAAACTGACGAATCCACTCAGTTTTTTGCCAAATCTCATAGAGCCGATTAGTTCAGCCCCGTAGGACTCACTCTTGTCAAAATTGCGGAACGTGAGCGTAGAAATGCCGGTCGCATTGTCTAGCGTCTTGAATCGCTCGATTTGATTGACGGTCCGGCGGTAATACGGCGCTACAGAAATGGAACCGCTGTTCGTGAACTGCTGGTAGGCCAATTCAATCGCGTGGATATATTCCGGGTTAAGTAGCGGATTACCTACCTGCAGGTTCAACGGATCCGTATTGGTGGTGAAAGGATTAAGCTGGCTCGTTCTTGGTCGGCTTACCCGTTTGCTGTAGCTCAGCTTGACCTGTTTGGTTTGCGCCAAGTTATAGTTCAAAAAGGCACTTGGGAAAAGACTGAAATAGCTGTTATCGTACGATTCGTTCGTGGTTTTCAAATCAAAAGCGGTAAGGGCTTGCTCCACTCTAAGACCCGCTTGGACTTCGAATTTGCCGAATTTACTACTGGCAATTCCGTACCCTGCGAACACATTTTCAGCGTAATCAAATTGGTTGCTACGGCCTAGGTTGTCCGTGACGTCGCCCGTGTTGAGGTCGAAAAAGGAGGGATCAAATCGATTGTCCATATTCCGGAAGGAGCCTTTAGCACCTGCTTCGACTTTAAAGCTACCTAACGTCCGAATCCAATCGGTTTTGGCTTCGATTTCGGTCTCTCTATTGTCCAGCTCATTGATGGTTTGTTCGATCAAATTCAGAGCGGAAGCTCCGTCGAGCGACATTAACCGCTCCGTCAAATCGTCGGTATTGCCACCGTTGGACCGATTGAAACGCACTTCGCCGGTGGTTTCGTTTTTGGAAGCGTCCACCACGCGACGGAACGACGTGGAGAAGTCCATCGCGAAGCCATCGGAATCTACCAGGCTTTGGCGTGAAGACCGGCTCGTGATGTCTCGCAACGAGTTAAGCTGGGAATAGGCATTGGTCGATGCGTTCTCGGACTGATTTTGGCTGATTAAAGCGGAACCGGAAAGCTCTGTTTTATCGGTCAACGAATAGTCCGCACTCAAGCTAAATAGATTCGAGGTACCCGTCCGAAGTCCCAAATTATCCTGTTCTACGAAGGATAGGGGATCCAGAAAGCGGTTTTCACGGAAGTTAAAGCCGTTGCTGTTCCTATCGTCGCTTCTGAAACCATACGTACTGAATAGCTTGAGGTCGCCACGCTGAACGTTATAGCTTGCTGAGGCATTGTATCCGCCGTCTGAACCGCCACCTAACGTGATGCCGCCGCTTGAGCCGAGTTCAGCTTCTTTCTTCAATACGATGTTCAACGCTCCGGCTTGGCCATCGGGGTCGTATTTGGCAGAAGGGTTAGGAATGACTTCCACCCGATCAATTGAGCTCGCTGGTAATTGCTGAAGAAAAGCCGTCAAGAAACTGCCGGACAAAGGAGACGGTTTCCCGTTGATTAAAATGGAAATATTCTGATTTCCTCTCAAACTCACATTACCGTCCACATCGACTTCAACGGAGGGAATGTTTTGCAACACATCGGTTGCTGAGCCTCCTGCAGAACTCAATTGGTTTTTGGTGTTGTACACGGTGCGGTCAATTTCAAACGCTACATCAGACCGTTCGCCAACAATTTCGACGCCTTCCAATTCGGCGGAGTCAAAAGCGAGGGAGACTACGCCTAAGTCGACTGTCCGATTGGCTTCTGTGATGGAGAAGATTGGCGTGACATAGGATTGAAACCCGACATAGCTTACCACGGCGAAATAGCGCCCAATGGGAAGGCGTTCTATGGTAAATCGACCATCAAAATCACTAATGGCGCCGGTGACTAGGCTAGAGTCAGCCACTGCACGTACACTCACGGTCGCGGACAAAAGGGCTGAGCCGGAGTCTTTTTCCAGGATGATGCCGCTCAATTGGCCTACCATTCGTGATGAACGGCTTGCAGCTGCTACTGGCTGAGAGGTGTTCAATCCGTTATCGGATGCGACCAAAGGACTCGGCCCTTGAACTACACTCTGTGAAAAAGCCTGCTGGCCGAACAGCGAAACCAGAACAAGAAGTGCGATGAGTGCGACTCCTTTTTGAATGAAGTGGATGGCGTTTGACATAACAGTAATTCAGCGTGAAAGAAAAGGTGATCGAGTGGTCACGACGGAAAATTGCGAAATACAGCGGTCCGAACCGTTCCTTTTTCGCTGTACGGCTATACTTGTCGACAAACGGCGAAAAGACGCGACGAACGGCAAACCCCCTCTAGCAAACAGCCGATCTTTACCTCCGATTTTTCAAAATGTAGGCGATCCACTCACACAAACCTCAGGACCTGCCTAGCACACTTGTAATTACAAGTATTACAACCAGGTATCTTTTTGGGTGCTATCTTTCATCAGATTTGCTCCAACTAAACCGAACGGGTATCGATATGGTATCTTGTAATAACAACTTTTCCGCTTTTGCCGTTGCAACACTCATTGTGTTCAGCATGACCATGGCAACAATGGCTCAATCGGGCCACGTGATGAACGGCGCGGGTGCCGTCGACCAATCTATGTCAGGAGCAGGGATGGCTGCCCCCCGGGATGTTCAAACGGCCCTGCATTGGTACAGCAACGGTTTTCCGTTGGATTCTCGTTTGACATCAAGGAAGGCATTACCGCTTCCTTTGCCGGTCAGTACGGGCTAAAAGGCGATGTCTCAGGAGAATGGAAAAATCCGATGTTCCCCGGTGGGACCAATCCTGCGACCAACGTGACCAACGAACTATCGACATTAACCTTTATCGGCGGCGTCCACATCACGCTATAACCGATATAGTGCCCGATTTGACACATCGGACATCTCCTAGTGCAATAAGGTCATGTGGCGGAGAGGCAATAGCCTCTCCGCCACATTTTATTCTGCTCCGTTCGCCGACGGTGGAAGCCCAAAATTGTCTGGATTCACTTCGTTTGGATCGAAATGCTGATACCCTGCTGGATGAAGCGGCAGGAGTCCGGTATCCGGAGAGTAGGCCCGAACGCCACGCGCTGCTTCTTCAATATTACCAATCACGGAACAGCCTTCTAGCGCATCGACCTTACTCACATCGGAGGGGTCAACGGTAAATAGCAATTCGTAATCCTCTCCGCCAAATAGGGCGTATGCATCTATATCGTCCATAAACTGATCGGCGACGGCCCGGGTCTCCATATCAAAAGGCAGCGCCGGGATGCGAACCGTGGCTCCGACCCCACTCCGTGTAGCAATATGGTGGACTTCCGAGGCAATCCCATCGGAAATGTCAATCATCGATGTAGGTCGGATTCCGGCTTTCTTGAACGCTTCAATCATGTCCAAACGCGCCTCAGGACGCAATTGCCGGGCGATGACGTATTGATGGGCCTCCAAATCGGGCTCATAGTCCTCTCCCTGATCTTTTAGGGCCTGACGCTGGTCTAACAGCACTTTTAATCCGGCATATGCCCCGCCGACATCTCCGGTTACGCACAAGAAATCGCCTACATTGGCGCCTCTGCGAAACACCACATCGCGTTCGGCCACTTCCCCAACCACGGTAATCGACAAATACAGCGCGTGGGCCGTGGTGGTATCGCCCCCAACCAATTCCATCCCGTATTTCTTACACGCCAAGCGGATGCCATCGTATAGGCCATCGACCATTTCAACCGACATATTTCGCGGCAATCCTAAGGAAATAGTGGCATAAAGCGGCTTGGCATTCATGGCCACAACGTCGCTCACATTCACGGAGATCGCTTTAAAGCCCAAAAAAGACATGGGGATAAACGTCCGATCGAAATGAACGCCTTCAATCAACGCATCGGTCGTGATCACGTGAAGGATGCCCTCCCCAGCACGATACACGGCCGCGTCGTCACCAATGCCCTCAATTAACCCGGATGAACGAGGAATATCTACCAACCGATCGGACATCCGTTGAATAATTCCAAATTCTCCAATACTGGAAACCGGTGTAAATTCCTGACTCATACTACCTGAATACGTGATTTAGAACAATAAATGGGGTTACCGCGACTACGGCAAGTTAGATAAAAAGGACGAATTGGTACGCACTTGTAGGGTCTGTGGGAACGTAGGCCTCCGAGAACACGAACAACTCCCTATTTGCCGAAACTCGATGTTCAGTCTGCGGGACCCATTCGTGCAAGACCTTCAGGGTCAACTGATTTACGGATGAAGGAGGCCCCTGCCCATCAAATACGGCCAGTTGAACCCCGTTATACTCAAAACGCTCCATTTCTTCCGAAATACCATCAAACGCTTGCACTTCCACGAGCGCCGAATACGTCGCTTGAGGGCTTTTTTCGAGAAAATCACCTTCAATCAACGCAAAACGATCCGTCCCTATTCGAGTCGGAATAGATTCCATCGCCGCCCGAAGTTTCGCCCACAAAGTAGGAATGCCGTCGTACCGATTAGGAGCTTCCGCGCTTTCTCTAAGAAGCGTGGAAAAGCCTACAAATCGCCGAACTGGATATGTGTGAATGTGCGCGAGCATACCGTTCAATGAACGTCGGTCAACAGGCTTAATTCCCGGGAAAACAGATCTTTCCCAAAAACGCACGACCTGAGGCCCCCGTCACGGAAGGCATTCCTGCGGCCACCCGATTAAAGGCTTCATGCGCTAGAACGGCAAAACAGATAGCTTCCTTCGCATCCGGATCGATTCCGTGCTGGGCAATTGAATCCACGTGGCACGATGGCAACGCATCGGACAACCCCGTCATAATCGCCTGGTTGTGCACCCCACCACCCGAAACAATAAGCCGATCCAACGGAAAGGGCACAAACCCCGCAATACCTATCAAAATGGAGTTCACGGTGAAGGCTGTTGCCGTCGCAACAATATCGGGTACCGATAATCCGACCTCATGCGATGCCCGCAAAAGTTGGTCTACATAAGCTGCGTTAAACCACTCCCGACCGGTAGACTTGGGAGGCGCTTTGGTGAAGTAAGGATCGGATAACATCTCCTGAAGCAGGGGCGTATTGGCTTTGCCCTCCAAAGCGAGTTGCCCTCCTTCATCCACGTGCCTTCCCGTTAAAGCCATCATCACAGAATCAATCAACACGTTCGCGGGGCCGGTATCAAACGCAATCACCTGATCGGGGCCGCAGCCTACCGGAAGAACGGTAATATTGGCAATACCCCCCAAATTGAGTAATACCCGGTTTTCTTCGGATGAAGAAAAAAGCGCCCAGTCAAAATACGGCACCAACGGTGCCCCTTGGCCGCCTAGAGCCACATCGCCTACGCGAAAATCCCCAACCACCGGAAGACCCAAATGGTGAGCCAACATAGACGGATCACCAATCTGAAGGGTTGAAGCGGGGCCCTGTTGGGGCGATGGGTCGTGATAGACAGTCTGCCCGTGCGATCCCACTAAGTCGATGTCGGACAATGCTATACCACTGCTTTCACACGTTGCCCGAACGGCTGCAGCGTACTCCAACGCGATTTCAGCGTTAATCCGAGACAATTCCGAAACCGAGGATGTTGAAGGCTCACAATTTCGCAGAATCGCTTCCCGCAGGGCACTTGAATAGGGTACGGAAGAAAAGGCTTTGGATCGAACGCGCACCTGGGCACCTGTCCCTACCACCTCTACAATCGCTATATCAATACCGTCTAGGCTGGTTCCGGACATAATGCCAGCCACTACGCGGGAAACAGACGCATCGGGACGACCCGCTTGCCGCGGACCATCTTCCCTATTTGCTCGATCTGGAAACATGTTTTTGCCTCAAATCACGCGCTTTTTGAAGATATTCTTCCGCTTTATCCGGCTTTTGTACGGCTAGTTTTTCATACACAGCCGAAGCTTCCTCGTAGAACTTTTGGTTGGCGTAAATGCGAGCCAAGGTTTCTGAAACCACATCTTCAATCTCGGTCTCAAGCTCCTGCTGAGGAATCATTTTGATGTCGGGATCCGGGACAATGCGAGCCGATTCCAAATCCTGTATGAGGCGATCTAAATCCTGGTATTCCAAGACCGGCCCTTCGGACGTGGGAGGTGCAACAGGGGTTGATGCGGCCACCAACGCGTCCAGTTCAGCGGCCACTCCACCACCGCTGCTGCTACCGCTAACGCCGCCCAATAACTTCTTCAACACCGCCTTTAGAAGGCCTTTTTCAATTACAAGGTTATCCGGGCAGTAATAGGCCGCCCATTGCCATTGCCCAAGTGCCCCTTCCCAATCGGAATTGGCTTCGAGAAGTCGGGCCAACAGAACGCGTGCACTCACGTGCCCGGGGGCCTGTTGAATCAGGTCCTCCAGCATGGGTTGTACTTCGCCAGCTCGACCGGTCTCGAGCATGGAAACGATTTGCGTAATGGGCGTGATAGACATGATTAAACCTACCAGTTCGATGTAGCGGCAGTAAAAATATCTTCTGCAATTTTTTCTAGCGCTGCAAAAGCTGCCGTTTCTTCCTGGCTGGGATTAAATGGATCGTATTCTTCGGACGCGGAAAAGGTACGATTTAATAACTCTTTGTTCTGCACCTGATCCTGATATTTGACGGAAACCGTGATTGAGACCCGGTTTCGGGTCGCTTGTTCGTTGCCTGACACCGAAGTGGGCATATTATCGTAGCGGGAAATGGTCACGGTCAGCAGGGCATCGGCTTCCGACTCCGTGGTTTCCAAGGACAGCCGGGTCTGGCGAACAAATCGGTCAATAAGTAACGTGGTGAGCTGGTTATCCATGGACACCACCGTAGCGATGGTGTTGTCTTCCACCAAAGGAATGGCGACCGTACCCAGATGTTCGGGAATACTAGCACCCGTAAAACTATAAAAGCCGCATCCGGTGCTCGAAAGCATCAGTAAAACGAAAGCTATGGATTGGAGTCGACGCATATCAGGAAGGTACTTGATCTGTCGATTCAATGTCTTTCAATTTTCGATACAAGGTGCGTTCGCTGATGCCAAGGGATTCAGCGGTCAACCTTCTATTGCCTTCAAACTTCTGCAGCGCCGAGAGAATCAAGGTTCTTTCCGCGTATTCGAGGGTTGGAAATTCGTCCAAAACGGCTCCGTCCAATCCCCTTTCTGTAGGCTCTCCGTTACCAACGCCACTACCCCCGTCTACATAATCCATCGCCGAAGTTTCCAATTCGTAGGGTGCCTCCTCAATAAAGTCACCCGGTTGTTCGGAATCATCGTGCATGGCCAATAAACGCGAAGAGTCGCGTAACGAGGAAATATCCGTTGATTGCGTCGAAACCGGAGTATGGGAAGCCACCCCCGAATGGGATACCGGTGTTGAGTGAACACCTGTCCGCGCCGTTGCAACCAGCTGGCCAATTTGCTCCTTTAATTCTCGGACTTCAACCCGAAGCTCCATCATCACGCGGTAAATCAATTCGCGTTCGCGGGCGGACGCCGTATCGTCTTCGGACCTTGGGCCTCCCGAAATAGGGACCAATCCACCTGGAGACCCTGACGAAGAAACCCCGCGTAGATACGGCCGAATATCTTCCTCCGTAATTCCTTCTCCACGTAGCAGTACCACCGACTGTTCGGCCACATTTCGGAGTTCGCGAATGTTACCCGGCCAGCGATACCTGAGCAGCAGTTCTTTGGCCGCCAAACTCATTTTGGGCGTGGACGAATTGTACTTCTGCGAAAAACGGTGCTGAAAATGCTCAAAAATGGGCAGAATATCGTCCCGGCGTTCACGCAGAGCAGGGACGTGCAATAACACCGTACTTAAACGGTAATACAGGTCCTCTCTAAACCGCCCCGCCTCTACCTCTTTGCCAAGGTCTTTGTTAGTCGCGGCAATCACACGCACATCGGTCCTGAGCACCGTCGAAGAACCGACCCGAGAAAACTCACCGGTTTCGAGTACGCGAAGCAAACGAACCTGCGCGGTGAGCGGCATCTCCCCTATTTCATCCAGAAAAATGGTCGAGCCATCGGCCTCTTCAAAGTAGCCTTGCCGTTTCTCTACGGCTCCGGTATACGCCCCTTTTTCGTTGCCAAACAGTTCTGACTCAATGAGTCCTTCCGGCATCGCGCCGCAATTCATCACCAACATCTTTTTGTGGCGACGTTTGCTTAGTTCGTGAATGGCTTGGGCGAATAACTCTTTCCCAAC
>JAURGV010000090.1 GCA_030833605.1 Rhodothermales bacterium | reverse complement strand
G
Source organism: Rhodothermales bacterium (assembly GCA_030833605.1). Taxonomy (GTDB): domain Bacteria; phylum Bacteroidota; class Rhodothermia; order Rhodothermales; family UBA10348; genus UBA10348. Next base: position 8,765 of record JAURGV010000090.1, on the reverse strand, counting down.
AAAAACCTTAACACATCCATAGTCCAAGAGGCCCAGTTTCCCGTCTTTGCGAAACAGAAAATTGCCAGGGTGGGCATCGGCATGGACCGAAAGGTGATCGGCGCCAATTTGCTGATGAACCGTATCCCACAAAATCTGACCAAATCGATTTCTTTCTTCCTGGGTCGGATTCGTCGCAAGGTATTCTTTCAAGTGTTTTCCCTCGACATAGGTCATGGTCAACACCCGTTCCGTCGTGCGCTCAGGTACCCACCGAGGAGTTACGATGTCCGTATCGACAAATCGCTCTGCAAAAATCTCGATATTTCGTCCTTCGTGGAGGTAGTCCGTTTCCTCCATCATCTTTTCGCGCACTTCCTGAAGAAATGGATCAATACTTTCGGCATCTACAAATCGACCCGCCAATCCACGAACCAGCTTCAGATCGGAGTCGACACTCTCACGCACATTGGGATACTGAACTTTGACCACCACATCGCGCCCATCATGTAGCGTGGCCCGATGGACTTGGCCTAACGAAGCAGCCGCCATGGCATCAGGTTCAAAAAAAGCAAACGCTTCTTCCGGGGGCATTCCAAAGGCCGAAGTCACCAGCCTGCGAACCAGCGCACTCCCCATGGCCGGGACTTCGTACTGGGCTTTGGCTAGAATCTGCGAAAACTGCTCGGGCAAAAACCCAGGCTCCATGCTCAACCCTTGAGCCATTTTCAACGCCGTGCCCCGAAGCTTCGATAGATCGGTAAACAAGTCTTCTGCGTTTTGGGTGTGAAGCGTTTTCCGAGCTTCCGCTTTGTCCGTTCCGGTTGCTCTTCGCGCAAGGTAGCGAGCATAGTTCGCGCCCATTTTGAGCCCCGTTTTTGCAGCTATCGTTCCCCGAGCTCGCGCTCCGCCGGGCGGCTCTCCAGAACCGATCTCTTCTTCGTTTTCGTCGGCTTTCATACCCATTTTAGTCTTGGTTTGCCTTTTTGTCGGCATTAAACCATTCCGAAATCACAGGGATTTTAGAGACCGGGATATAATTAGCTTCCACGGCATATCGAAACACATCGACGGCTTTTTGAGCAATGGGAGATGCCAAAATGGAGGCTGCCGAAGCCAAAACCTTGTCAGAAAGTGCCGCAGAACGCTGTTTTCCTTCAGAATCATCTTCCAAAGAGGTTGAAATGAGTTGAATTAACATTTCTGCGACCAAGAACCGAGAAGGAGCAGAATCCACTACCATTCGGTTAACAAGAGGGACATCGGGAGCTAGCATGACCACACTGAGCGCGGAGCGAAGCGATTCATGAAAGGCCGAGGAAAATCCACTGGCCTCTTCGTTGAAGTTCGACCGGCCGTCTTGGGCTTCCACATGATCCAGGAGCAAGAAGAAAAAAGCCGTCAGCCGTTCCGACACGGGAAATCCATCGGAATCGGGGATGCTTTTCAGGTCCTCGAGAGCTGAAGCAATAGTGTTGGCAAGGCCTGAAGAAGCGTCTTTCAAACTAATTGTTGAGATGATTTAACAAGTCTTCTGTCTGGTTTCGAATTGCCAAGCACCTCAAACGTTTCCGAAACGAAGACGAAGAACACTAGAACGATACCCAAATATCTCTTTGAGCTGATCTTCAATAAACAACGCGTTAGCCACGCGACCCAAGAGCCCAACCGGGGGTGCGTAGTACACGGTATCGGTCATGACCGTTTTGTTGCCTTCCGCCTTGAATCGATGCTCATGCCACCAACAATCGTAAGGGCCTCTTAATTGAGCGTCCACAAAGAGCTCACCATCCTTCCAATTTTCAATGCGAGTCCTCCATTTTAACGGGACGATGCCATTCAACTTCAAGGTGTAGTCGATAATCGCACCGTCGTTCATTTCCTCAGGAAGGGCGGTAATGCGAAATTGAAGGGCCGCCGGGGTTATTAACCCTAGGTTTTCAGGGCTTGAAAAGAAGGAAAAGACTTCCTCGATGGGCCGATCGATGGTCGTCGCCGCCTTTAAAACATAACTAGGGCTATTTCTGGCTAAATAATCCGAATTAGGAACAGCCTCCCTGCAGGGGCCGATCGTAATAAAATCGTTTTCCAAAAGATCTTTCAGCGCTTCTTCAATGCGGTTGAACTGAAATTTGAATCCCATTTTTTCCGCATGAGCCGGTACCGCTCGCTGGCCATTTAGCAACACCACGGACGCTTCTCCAAATAGCGCTTTCACGGCAAAAGATGGTAACGGAAGAATCGCTGGTCGCCTTATTTGTTTGCCCAATGCTTTTGCAAATTGAGTAAAGGTGACCGGCGTGGGTGCTGTCGCATTGAACGCTCCAGACATCGTGTTGTCAGACAGCGCTTTTACGAAAAGATCCACGAGGTCTTGAAGATGAATCCACGGTACGAACTGATCGCCCGATCCAATGGGGCCTCCCAAACCGAATCGAAATGGCAATAACATTTGAGCTAGGGCCCCACCCTGCCGGCCTAAAACCACGCCGATTCGCATACGCACCACGCGACATCCGACATCGCGTGCTCGCAGAGCGGCTGACTCCCAATCGCGACATATTTCAGCCAAAAAGTCTGTTCCGGATGCTGCTTCTTCAGTCAACTCCGTTGATCCGCCATCTCCGTAAACACCCACCGCGCTAGTGGAAATGAACACTTTGGGGCCTTTTTCTTCCGAAATATGGTCTACAATACTGTTCGTGAAATCAATTCGGCTTGACCGCATAGAGGCCCGTTTTTTTTCATCCCAACGCCCTCCCAAAAGCGGTTCACCAGCCAGGAGATTTATTACCGCATCGGCATTTTCCAATGCTTGTTGCAGACCAGACCGATCTTTGGATATTCCCAACACGGAGCAGTCTTTTCCAAGCAACGACCTCGCCTTTTGCTCATTTCGAACGTAAGCGACGATATGATGTCCTTCCTGTTGGAGGCGAAGAATCAAAGCCCGGCCAATGAATCCCGTGGCTCCGGTTAGAAATATGTTCATGTCTACAATGCTTGTTTACACGCCATGAACGGCGCAGTACTTCCGAATACCGATATGCAACGACTAACTATTGAAAAGGCTCTTTCCGAAATTAAAATTCACGATAAGCCGATTGAGAACGGAACGTTTTCCCGAGCATCCAGAGAAACTGAAAAGGTCGCGGATGGGGGTATCGAGATCATTACGGAGAGAAACGAATCGGTTTGGGTGCGCATTCAGCAGGAGTGGATGGGGGTTGTGAGGACGATTGAGAACGGAACGTTCTCCTAGTCCGAACTGCCCCCTCCACGACCTGTTTTGCCCGTCCGAACGGCCCCCATCCGCGACCTGAAAAACCTATTGTAACCAAAAGTAAAGTATTGCCATCAACCCAAGCAGCCCTATCGAGACCGATCGAGGATCCTTCCAGCCGGTCAATTTCGAACCAAACAAGTCCTTCCATGGCGACTGCCAATGAATGGCCTCCAATTGCTCATCCGGCGGCGGTGTAGCCAAGCTAGTAATCACATATACCACGGAGCAGAGGCAGAAAAGCCACCAACCCACTTGCATAAACGGAATGCCCCAGGTATCCGCAACCAATCGGGTATCCCCGAAGGCGGGTAAGTCCACTAAAAAGTAGGCCACGCCAATCACCAGGCCGAAAATCAACGTAGTAACGGCCGCTTCTTTCGTACCCCGTTTCCAAAAAACACCGAATAGGAACACACACGTGATAGCGGGCGCAAACATCATCGGGATTTTGTTGATCGCCTCAAAAATGCTGACAAATTTGCCGCCATAAGGAGACCAGAAAATGGCCAAAACAATGACGATTACGGCTGTAATTCTTCCAATGGTCACGAGTGAACGGTCACTCGTTTGAGGGCGCATCTTTTTGACGATGTCCTCAGCAACCACGGTTGCTGTACTGTTTAGCGCCGATTCAACGGTACTCATCACAGCAGCCAAAAGCCCCGCAGCCAGCAAGCCTTTCAGACCGGCAGGCAAAAGCTCTTGGATCATAATGAGCAGGGTGTCATTGGGTTGCTCAATGATATCCTGAAACAAAACGTATCCCAATACGCCCGGTAGCACCATAAAAAAGAGGGGCAGAATCTTCAGGCCGCCCGCAAAAACGGCTCCTAACTGACCATCTCGCATACTTCGGGCACCAAGCGTCTTTTGAACAATGGTTTGATCCGTACACCAGTACCAAATGCCGAGAATCGGATAACCCAATAAAACGGAAACCCATGAATACTCATTCAATCGGCCCGTTTCTGGGTTACGAAATGAATGAAGCATATTCAATTGATCACTTTTAACGGCTGCTTGAAAGTCAGCCAGCGTGTGAATCCCCTGATCCGGAAGCGCAAAAATGGCAAATAACGTCAGCGTCACCGCCCCCGTAAGGAGCAGAACGGCTTGAATGACGTCGGTTACAACAATGGCTCGCAACCCTCCGATAATGGTATAGGTGGCGGCAACAGCGGCTATTCCAATTACGGACCAAATAACGGGTACCCCAAAGAAATACAAGAAAACCATGGCCCCCGCGTAAATACTGATACCGATATGGATCAGCAACGCGGATACTACCGTGATCAGTGCCAAAATCAATCGAGGCGTCGAACTGTATCGTTTTTCGAGGAATTCAGGAAGCGTGTTGATATTGCTTCGCAGATAAAACGGGACAAAAATGAGGCCCAACACGATGAGGGTAAAGGTGGCCATCCATTCAAAATTACCGACCACAAAACCTATCCTATACCCATCGGCCGCGAGCCCAACCAGATGAATCGTCGAGATATTCGCGGTAAAAAGGGCAGCTCCAATCACTGGCCAGCGAAGCGATTTCCCAGCCAGAAAAAAATCTGAACTCGATGTATTCTTCCGGTAGCCTGCAAAAATGCCGATCGCCATGATCCCCAACATGTAGCAGACTACGATTACGATATCAAGAGTCGTCATGAAGTTCGTCCTATCGGATAGTTAGTTAACGTTTGAAACACTGCTGCATCAGAGCCAGCATCTCTTCCTCGGTTGCAATTCGGGGATTGTTTTTAAAGTCGGGTAGCACGCGACATTGTCGGGCCAAGTCAGGTAATTCATGTTCAGGAACCCCTTTGTCGGCTAAGCCCATCCACAATCCAATTTTTTGAAGAAAGGCATCCAATTCGTCGCAAGACCGAAGCGCCGCTGCTTTTTCATCCATTCCTTCCAGGTCACGATTGAACAGTTTAGCTAAACGAGCAAAGGGAGCAGGAGCGGTTGCACACGTAAAGCGCATAAAAGCGGGATAGTTGAGAGCAAGTGCTTCTCCATGGGCCACATGGGGATACATCCCTCCGATGGCCATTCCAATACCATGAGGAAGTGTCACTCCAGCAATAGCAATACACATGCCGGCCAGCGTGTCGGCGTAAGCCAAAGCCGACCTAGCCTCCACATTTGAACCATCTTCAAGTGCGGCAGGAAGGTGGGTTAGGACCAACGAAATCGCTTCCCAAGCCATCAATTCCACATAGGGCGATGTATTGACGTGAATAGCGCTCTCGAATGCGTGGGTAAAAGTATCAAATCCGGTACACGCAGTGACGTGGCGAGGGACCGATTCCATCAACTCAGGATCAACAATGGCGACCCGTGGAAATATCAGGGCATTGTATAGCGCAGACTTGTCACGCGTTTGGGTGTGCGTTACTACTGACACTTGGGTAACCTGAGAGCCGGTTCCAGATGTTGTCGAAACGGCAATCACCGGCAATGTCTTGTCTGTTGGTTTTGCCTCTTTGTAAAACAGGTAGTCCCAACAACTTCCTTCGTGCGTCGACTCGACGGCAATCGCTTTTGCGGCATCCATACTGGAGCCTCCCCCTACTCCAAGAATCACATTGGCCCCAAAATCCACGGCCATTTTAGCTCCGGCACCAATGGTATCGGTCGTAGGGTTGGGAATTACTCCATCAAAATGAGCTACCGAAACGCCCGCAGCTTTCAGATATTCAAATACCCGAGGCAAATACGCTCCAACAGATCCTGTTTTAGGCCCTGTGACCAAAAGACAACGCGTGCCAAAACGGGCAACCGTGTCGCCTACGGTGGCCAGTTTACCGAATCCAAAGTGAACTTCAGTGGGAACGTGGAACCCAAAATTCTGTGTCGAAAAGTCTTTCGTCATACTCGGCGTGGCTTGGTAGGATACGTGGTGTGTGGTTCGATTTAATTTAGGGCATTAAAGGCATAGCTCCAGCCTCGGTGCAAACATAAGCTGCTCGCCAGTTGGCTTTTTCGGCAATCACTTGGGGCGGTTCATTTTTCAACAAACCCATAGCTAAAACCGCGGTAAAGCAATCTCCGGCACCCACCGTGTCAATCACAGGGCCTCGGTCGAATCCTTCTTGATGAATCGTGGCGCCATCCGACCAAAGAATACATCCTTGTTCTCCCATGGTCAGCGCTACCGCTTGAAGGCCATACGCGGTCGCCAATGTGTCCAAAAGTTCAATGGTGCTTCCCTCAAGTCCCAACAGCGTGGCGATGGTTTTTAGTTCTTCCGCATTCAGCTTTAGCACCGTTGCCCAGTGCAACCCATCGGCAATGACCCTCTTGCTGTAATACGTTTGCCTCAAATTGAGGTCAAATATGCGTAAACAATCCGGTCTGGTCGCCTGTAAAAACGATAAAATGGTCTCTCTTGAATGCTGGGAGCGCTGTGCAAGTGTTCCAAAACAAACGGCGTCTGCCTGAGATGCCACGTCAAAAAGAGCTGAAGTGGGCTCCAAATAGTCCCAAGCTGCATTTTCCTCGATGATATACGACGGTACGCCATTCAAGTCCAAATCAACCAAAACAGCCCCTGTAGTGTGAGCCTGATCGGTAGCTACCTGAGCAGTATTTAAACCCCGATCGCCCAACGCTTCCAATAAATCACGCCCAGCGCCGTCAATACCTACTGCACTAACAATTACGGCATTCGCACCCAAAAGCTGGCAATGGTATGCAAAATTGGCAGGAGCACCTCCAATTTGACGCCCTTCAGGAAAGGTGTCCCATAAAAGCTCACCAATGCCTACAACAAGTGGTGATGATGGCGGTGTCTTTGTTGGTATGGGCAAGACGTCGGTGCTGGGTTTTAAAGGTCGATAAAAACCTTCATACTGCGAGGGCCTTCGGTATCTATAAATGCATAGGCTGCATCGAATTGCGCGAACGGAAAGTGTTTGGTTTCCATCGGTTTGATATTGACATCACCCTTGCTGAGGCGATCGACTGCTTGCATATAGTCGTCGTATTGATACATCAGCGTTCCCACAATACGCAGCTCACGATCCCCAACCACAGCCAAATCGACACGTGGTTTTTCGCCGTAAACGGCTACGACAACAATGGTACCGCCCTTATTCACTGCGTCAACCGCCGCCGAAATGGATTCCTGAACCCCCGCACAATCAAAGACGACATCGATTCCTCGATGGCCAAAAATCCGGTCTGAAGCTTCCTTTAGCGATTCATTTCGAACATTGGAAACGTGTGAGATTCCGCATTGCTTGGCCACGTCCAGTCGATAGTCGCTGGTATCAGTGATGAATACAAGAGCTCCTCGAGCGCGACACATTTGAGCCATGAGATTGCCAATGGGGCCTGCCCCTAGAACGGCTACTGTTGCATCCTTCAAGTCCCCTGCCCGACTGGTGGCTCGAATCGCCACGGCTGTGGGCTCCACAAAAGCACCCTGCTCAAAAGAAAACGCGTCGGGAAGCATAACTATTTTGTCGGCTTCCGTGATGAAAAAATCCTGCGCGACACCCGGCGCCTGAAATCCTCTCACTTTCAAGTGGTCACAAATGTGATAGTTGCCTTCTTTGCAGCGCGGACACTCGTTACACACAATCTGGGGCAATGCGGTCGCTTTTGCACCTTTTGCGAATCCTTCTACCCCTTCACCACAGGCCGCAATCGTGGCACAAAACTCGTGGCCTTGAATAACGGGATAGGGGGTGAACGGGTGTTTTCCATGATTTACATGAACGTCGCTTCCGCACACACCAATACGATGAATTTGGAGCAACACTTCTCCAGGTCCTGGCGATGGTTTGGGCACGTCACCATGCTGAATGATCCCTGGGGATGTCATTACCGCCTGTCTCAAATTTTCTTTTCCTCCAGCCGTGAAAAAAGATGGTGGTCGTTTAGAAGCCTCTTAACCATGGTCTAATCGCCGACAATATATGGTGAGGGGATATTGGTAACAATTGCAAGCCATTGAGCCTAAACAGGAGTGGATGGGGGTATTGAGGACGATTAAGAACGGAACGTTCTTCTAGTCCGATGTACCCCCTCCACGACCTATTGAATACCCTCTCCACGACCTATTGACCTGCTATTGTATCTACGCGAAAAGATGCTCATTTTTTGTCTCCATTCATCCAAACCAAACACTCCTGATGGAAAGCACCGATTTTAGCCGGCGCAAGTTCATTCAACAATTGGCAGCAGCTGGGATCGTGGTGTCACTCCCCGGGGCAATAGGCTGTCAACAAGCGTTGGGCGAAGGAAAACGTCCCAATTTTGTGGTTTTCCTGGCCGACGATCTGGGGTACGGCGACTTAGCCTCCTACGGCAATCAAATCATGGAAACGCCCAATTTGGACCGGTTAGCCAGCCAAGGTATGCGGTTCACCGATTTCCATAGCGCAGGCACGGTGTGCTCCCCTTCACGCGCATCCATGCTCACCGGCCGAAATCCCTACCGTTCGGGATTTTACTACATAGCTGGCAGCGGTATGCACCTTCGGGAGGAAGAAATAAC
>JAURGV010000008.1 GCA_030833605.1 Rhodothermales bacterium | reverse complement strand
TAAACGCATTTTATCTCCCTCTTTATCTACTGGATTGTGATTTGGATTTTACCGTTGCGAGCGCCCAAAGAAATGCGGCCTCCACCGGTTCCTATTTGATACTCAGATCGTTTGACGGAGCCACCCGATTTTGAGGACCGATCCCCCGAATTTCTGTCAGTGATTTCTTTGGCGACCTCGCCAGGATTTTTGAATTCAATCGAACCATTTCCTGCCACTTGGGCAAAAATAACCCCATTCATGGACCGCGGAATACGAACCCTAATGTTGCCGAAGTTACTATCGATGGACGCACCTCTTTTATTCAAAAAACGGGTATCAGAAATATCAATGGTGACATCACCAACCTCAGATAACACGTCAAAACCACCCGATACTTCGCTCATATTGATGGTACCGGCCGTAGTCTCCGCCCGAATAAATGAACTCATTTTGGTCGCGCGAATGTCTCCTCCATTTGTACTAGCTCTGGTTTCACCCGAAATATCTGTCAACTGAATATTGCCTCCAGATGTAGACGCATCCAATTGACCTTTCATGCTTATTGCGGTGATACTGCCCCCCGAAGTGAAAACTTGGGCATTTCCAGTTACGTTTCTAAGTCCGAGATTCCCACCGGCCGTAACAATCCTAACCTGACCCATCACGTCGTCAACGTCAATATTACCGCCTCCGGTTGTACCCGTAAAAGAGGAACGAAGACGGGTTGCCGTAACGTTTCCGGCTCCTGAATTAACCGTAGCCGCGCCGGCAATGTCCTTCAAAACCACATTTCCGGATCCGGTGCGTAAATCAACGCGTGCCCCGAGGCGAGTTACGTTAAGATTTCCTGCTCCAGAGTTGATGTCCACAACACCCTGCACGTCCAATACATCCACATTTCCAGCGTAAAGGTCGACCGTTAGCGCAAACGAAATAGGCATGGTGACTACATATTGGGCATCTGGCCTAAATCCTTCTCCTGAGCTGGTAATCTCGATTTGAACGCCTTTCCGCTGAATGGATACCTCCTCATTTGCGCTGGGCTTGCGACTGGTCCCAGAGGCGGCGTTTCTTTTTTCTACAACCGTTACGCTCTGGGTGTCTTTCGCCTGGATCAATACATTTGCATTCATGCGGTGTATGTTCAACATCGTAGCACCTTGCGCATCAACACGTTGCTCGCGATCGACAGATTGGGCGAAACAGTCGTCAGCATTTAGGCCCAAGAGCAGGATAAAGAGACCGGAAAATACTATTCGTAAGGTCTGACTCATCGAATTTCCTCCAATCTGCCAGCTGGCTCTAAATCTTCCAATAGAAGACCGGCTTTGCGTCGTATCAACGGATTGCTGTCTTCTTGGGCTTGTTCAAACAACGCTTTCATATCTCTGGATGTCACTTCATTTTCAGTAAGTAAGTCCATCACTTCAATGCGGATCGCGCTATTGGAATCATTTAAAAGGACTTCAATTAGGCTTGATTTAAGGCTCTCATTCAACGGCACGAATGCGACTACAGTCCGCAACGCTTTTAAGGCCTGGAGCCGGATACCCGGATTGGATTCGGTAACGAGAACCGATTCGAGGGCGCTAAGCAACTGAGGATCTGGTTCGCTTTTGGAAAAATTGGATAGGGCTAAAATTCGGGCAGCAGCTAACCTAGATGCCGGATTCTCCGTGTTCATCAAAGCCGTTCCTAATAACGATTGAACGGCCGAATCGCTCACATTTCCTGAAACACTCGATTCCGTAAGCTTCTCAAAACTGATTTGAACGATGCCATTTTGTTCATCGTATTCAATTCCGGATACATTTTGTGTTTGTTCAAGCGCAGGTGCAGCAAAAAAGGCTGGGGTTACTTTTTGCAAACCTCCCGCCCAAAATGAAATAAAAACCATGGCTGATACGAGGCTCCATTGCGCACTACGCTTCCATCCCGGGATCAAACTGTAAGAAGCACGTGGTGCTACCGATTGCTCATTGATTCTCCGAAGTGTAGCTGATCGTATCGCCTCCATAGAGGCATCATCTAAATCCATGTAGGGTTGCGTTGGAACGATTTGAGCCAATGCAGCCAGCGAGTCGTGAGCTTGTTGGCACGAATCACACGTTGCCATCCGATCCTCAACGATATTTCGCTGAACGTCGTCCAACTCCCCATAGAACAACAGGGTTATTTCGTCGTGATTGTGGTTACACGTTTGTTTCATTTCGTTCATCCGATTGGAGGACTGTCTACTGAAGCCGTGGATTGATAGCCTTCTAAATCCGCTCGCAATTTTCGAGTACCCCTAAATAGGTAGTTTTTTACGGTTCCTTCTGCACAATTGATCATCAATGCAATTTCCCGAAGTTTATAACCATGCATATGTTTTAGTACAAATACGGCGCGTTCTCGGTCGGACAAAAGGTCCAAGCTTTTTTTGATCTGAGAAGAAAGTTCATGCCGGACCACAATCTCATCTGGGGTTTCCTGACTAGTGTCAGCCACTTCCCGATAATCATCCTTAGAGCTTGAAAACGACAAAAACCGCTTTATTTTCGCCTTTTTCCTCATATTTAGCGCCTGATTGATAACAATTCTCGACAACCATGTACTAAAACTGCTTTCAAAACGAAAAGAAGGAAGCTTTTTGTACGCTCGAATGACTCCTTCTTGATACGCATCGTAGGCGTCCTGCATGTTTCCCAAAATTCCATGAGCCACCTGTAGAATACGCTTATCGTGTGAGCGTATTAGTTCATCAAAAGCTCGGTTGTCCCCTGCTTTTGCTGCCTGAATTAATTCGTATTCTCGTTGATTCATTTCATCCTGGTATACCTATTGGACCTGAGTTGATCCTAAAAGGTTTGCACGGAAAAAGCGAAGCGTAGTTACAAAAAAAAGCGCTACCTTTGGGCACGTTCCACCTATTCATCGATTAATACAATTTTATCTGTGCGCACTATCCAGTCATCGTTTTTCCTTCTTCCAGTTATCGTTATGGCGATATGGGTAACCGGATGTGGACGAACCGTTCCCGCGACTCAAAGCACCTTGATGCAGGTAGATTGGAAAAAAATGGACCTACCTGAGCTTCCCGATGCTGTTCAGGTGTGGGAGGGTGAGGATGAAGACTTACCACTAAAAGCTTGGTTCGTAAAAGTTGATCCTAAATCCGATCAAATCGACATTAAAGTGCATTCGTCTAGCGATGCCGATGGACGTCAATCGGCCGTTGATTTCGCCCTACAAAAAAACGCTTGTGTGGTGGTCAACGGGGGCTATTTCAAGGAAGAAAAGGATTTATATTCGCATATTGGCCTGCTTCTTGCCGATGGTAAATACGTTCACGCAGCCACTCCAGGTGTTTTTGTGGATGGTGTCCGCTACCCCGTGACACGATCAGCCATCGGCTTTTCGGATACAAATGTCCCTGAGATTGCTTGGGTGTCCACACTAGACGGAACCGTTTTTAAGTGGGATACTCCTCTTTCCAATGCGCCCGGTATTCCAGCTGACCAAACGGGTGACAGCTTAGCATTCAGCACGTGGCAGGTACGTGATGCCATCGAAGCGGGACCTATGCTACTCGAGGCGGGATCGCCACGAATAACCGTAAATGAGGAAGTATTTTTCGGCACCACCATCCCTGAGGTTCACCCGAGAACCGCTGTGGGCATCGATAAGGAAGGCCGTCTTATTTTGATGATTGTCGATGGGAGACAACGAAATAGCAGGGGACTTTCCTTGGCTGAACTGGCTGGCCTGATGCAAGCCGTCGGCGCGGTCAAGGCTATGAATCTAGACGGCGGAGGATCTTCAACGCTCATCGTTGGAGGCAAACTGATCAACCTGCCTACCGGAGGCACGTTTCAACGTGAGATTGTTTCCGCTATTGGTATTCACTGCTAGAATACCTGGCCCGTCGATCTATTTAATCTCAATCGAGACGTTTCGTGGTTTCCGTACAGAAACTGCTGGGGCCAATTTGCGATCGTTGATCAAAAAAACGATCAACACGCCTATGGAAGCGGGTGGAAGTACAGACAATAAAAACAGCAATCCTGCTTTTTTCCACTGGTCCATGGAGCGCAGTACCGTACCCGTGATAGCCAACAACCAGGTGAGCGCGACCAGGCACAGACCTATCGTAACAAATAGGGCTCCCGTCGTTCCGAAAGTAAGATAAAGTTGCTTGAGCATAAGAAGGGCACGATTGAAAAACGGTCGTACGTAGGCGGAGAGTATCGGATGCAGCAGAACTTGTTAAAGATCCAATAAGAAAAAAGGGCCGCGCAAAAAAAAGGGCCGCGTGCGTCGAATGACACCCGCGGCCCTTAAGTAGCCTGTTGCGAAGCTTTGTTACATCAGAAGAATTAAGGAGTTTGAACGGCAGCCGACGAACCGTCTCCGGTGTTGGCTGCTTGCAATTCCTCGAGTTCTTTCTGCGATCCTACTACGATATCGCGGAACTGACGTTGACCGGTACCCGCTGGAATCAGCGCGCCCACAATCACGTTTTCTTTGAGACCGTAAAGAGGATCTGACTTTCCTGCGATCGATGCTTCTGTCAAAACCTTGGTGGTTTCCTGGAACGATGCGGCAGAAACGAAAGAGTCCGTGGCGAGCGCAGCTTGCGTGATACCCAATAGTACGGGTTCAGCAACAGCTGGCTGTGATTCACGAACTTGTGCTTCACGTTTGTCTTGACGCTTCATGTCAGAGTTGACTTCGCGTAGTCTTCTGCGATCTACTACTTCGCCAATTCCAAGATCTGAATCGCCTGGATCGGTTACGACAAATTTGTCGTATAGCTCGTCGTTCATTTCTTCGAGTACAAAACGATCCACGTTGTCGTCTTCAAGGAGATTGGTATCTCCAGAATCCAACACGCGAACTTTTTGCATCATTTGACGAACGATACACTCAATGTGTTTGTCATTGATGGTCACACCCTGCAGGCGGTACACTTCCTGAATCTCATTAACAAGGTATTCCTGAACGGCACGTGGACCCATAATGGCCAAAATGTCGTGAGGAGCTACCTGGCCGTCCGATAGAGGCACACCGGCGCGCACAAAGTCGTTTTCGTGAACCAAAAGGTGTTTGGTTAGCGATACGAGGTAGGTTTTTGATTCCGTGCCGTCCCGGCTCGTAACAATAACCTCTTGTGAACCGCGCTTACGACCACCGAAGCTTACGATACCATCGATCTCACTAACTTTAGCTGGATCGGAAGGAGTACGGGCTTCAAATAGTTCGGTAACACGTGGTAGACCACCCGTGATATCTCGCGTTTTCGCAGACTGGCGAGGAATCTTTACAAGAACCCGACCGGCCTGAACTTTGGTTTTGGTGTCAACCTGAATACGAGCACGGACTGGAAGAGGGTATTCCCGCTCCGTACCATCTTTTCCTTTAATGATGATAGCAGGCGTCAACGACCGCTCACGCGTATCGATGATAACTTTCTCTTTGTAACCCGTCTGTTCGTCGCTTTCTTCGCGGAAAGTAACACCTTCCGTGATGTCTTGGTAGGTCACCGAACCAGCAAACTCAGACAAAATTACCGAGTTGTAAGGGTCCCATGCCGCCAAAACAGCGCCTTTTTCGACCATATCGCCATCGGCAACCAAAATCTCGGCGCCATAAGGGATAAGGTGAACAATCAACTGACGATTTCCATCTTCTGGATTAACAATCTTGATCTCACCCTGACGGGATAGGACCACATTTTTGTTCTCGTCGCCGGATTCAAATTCTACGGTACGTAGGTTTTCATATACGACTTTTCCAGAAAACTTGGTCTGAACGGTACTTTCAGCGGAAATACGGCTGGCCGTACCACCGATGTGGAAGGTACGAAGGGTAAGCTGCGTTCCAGGCTCACCAACGGACTGCGCCGCGATAACCCCAACTGCTTCACCTACTTCAACCAAGCGGTTTGTGCCCAAGTTACGTCCGTAACACAACGCACACGCTCCACGACGGCTTTCACACGTTAGAACCGATCTGATTTCAACGTGCTCGATCGAAGTTTCTGCAATTGAGCGCGCTTTTTCTTCGTCAATCAGTTGATTCGCCTCAACAAGCAGTTCGCTCGTGAGAGGATCGTTAACATCGTGAACAGAAACACGACCGACAATACGGTCTGCCAATGGTTCGACGATATCCTCGTTGTCTTTCAATGCTGAAATAACGATACCACGAAGCGTTCCACAGTCGTTTTCTTTGATCGTCACGTCTTGCGCAACGTCAACCAATCGACGAGTTAAGTACCCTGCGTCGGCTGTTTTAAGCGCCGTATCGGCAAGACCTTTACGAGCACCGTGCGTTGAAATGAAGTACTCGAGAACCGTCAATCCTTCCTTAAAATTGGAAATAATTGGGTTTTCGATAATCTCACCGGCACTACCCTGAAGACTTTTTTGCGGCTTGGCCATCAAACCACGCATACCACCAAGCTGACGAATCTGCTCCTTAGAACCACGAGCACCAGAATCAGCCATCATATAAACAGCGTTGAATCCGTCGCGATCGTTTTTAAGTGATTCGAAAAGAACCTCAGAAACCTGGTTGTTAATACGTGTCCAGATGTCAATAACCTGGTTGTAACGCTCGTTTTCCGTGATAAAGCCCATCGCGTAGTTTCCACGAGCTTTTTCCACTTCAACCTGAGCATCTTCAATCAAACGAATTTTTTCGTCCGGTACAACGATGTCAGCAATCGAGAAGGTCAAACCTGCTCGCGTTGCGTTTTCAAAACCTAATTCCTTAATGGCATCAAGGAATTTCGCAGTTGAAGGAAATCCTGTTGCCTTGAGAACGCGGGCAATAATGCCACGAAGGTTTTTCTTGGTCAACACTTCGTTAATGAATCCAACCCCTGAAGGCACAATTTCGTTGAAAAGAATACGACCCATGGTAGTTTCCATGGCCGTTCTATCTTCCAAACGAACCTTAACTTTTGCATGAAGGTGGACTACACCTTGATCGTAGGCTTGACGCGCTTCTTCCATAGAAGAAAAACGCATGCCTTCGCCCAACATATCTTTGTTGGATTTGGTCATGTAGTACAGACCCAAAACCATGTCCTGGGTCGGAACCGTAACCGGACCACCGTGAGCAGGGCTCAAAATGTTGTGGCTCGCAAGCATTAGAAGCTGTGCTTCCAAGGCTGCATCGTGTGAAAGAGGAACGTGCACAGCCATCTGGTCACCGTCGAAGTCAGCGTTAAAGGCTGTACATACGAGCGGGTGCAAACGGATAGCTTTTCCTTCAATCAACACAGGCTGAAAGGCCTGGATACCAAGGCGGTGAAGCGTAGGAGCACGGTTAAGCATTACAGGGCGACCCTGAATTACTTTTTCCAAGATGTCCCAAACATCACTTGTACGGCGATCTACCACTTTCTTGGCGCTTTTAACCGTTTTCACGATTCCGCGCTCAATAAGCTTTCTAATCACAAACGGCTTGAAAAGCTCAACCGCCATTTGTTTTGGAAGACCACACTGATGAAGCTTTAGCTCTGGTCCAACAACGATAACCGAACGACCTGAGTAGTCAACACGCTTACCAAGCAAGTTCTGACGGAACCGACCTTGTTTCCCTTTCAGCATGTCCGACAAGGACTTAAGGGCACGGTTGGAGTCCGAACGAACGGCGTTGGCTTTACGGCTGTTATCAAACAATGAATCGACGGCTTCCTGAAGCATGCGCTTTTCGTTGCGCAAAATCACTTCAGGTGCTTTGATGTCGATCAATCGTTTCAACCGGTTATTCCGGATGATAACGCGACGGTAGAGATCGTTAAGGTCGGAGGTCGCAAAACGACCGCCTTCCAACGGTACAAGAGGGCGCAGTTCCGGTGGGATAACTGGAACAACGCGCATAACCATCCATTCTGGACGGTTATCAATACGTCTGTTGGCATCGCGGAACGCTTCAACAATAGCCAAACGTTTCAGGGCTTCGCCTTTACGTTGCTGGCTGGTTTCCGTTTTAATTTGGAAACGAAGCTCTTGCGCTAATCCAGGTAGGTCGGACCGTTTCAACAATTCTTCCAGAGCACCGCCACCAATCATGGCCACGAATTTTTCTGGATCGTCATCTTCCAGACGATTGTTGTCTTCACGAATCTGGTATAAAACGTTGAAGTACTCATCTTCTGAAAGAAGCTGATTTTCTTCAATTCCAAGATTCGCTGCGCTACCTGGGTTTACTACGACATAGTTTTCGTAGTAAATAATTTTCTCAAGGTCTTTCGAACGAATACCTAAAAGGTGTCCAATTTTGTTCGGAAGCGTCTTGAAGTACCAAATGTGTACCACAGGTACACTAAGCGTAATGTGGCCCATTCGTTCGCGACGAACTGATTTTTGGGTCACTTCAACACCACATCGGTCGCAGATAATGCCTTTGTAGCGAATACGTTTGTATTTACCGCAATGGCATTCCCAATCCTTCACAGGACCGAAAATCTTCTCGCAGAACAAGCCTTCTTTCTCAGGCTTGAACGAACGATAGTTGATCGTTTCAGGCTTCAGCACTTCTCCAAAGGAGCGCTCAAGAATAGCTTCGGGGGAAGCTAAACTGACCGTAATGTTGCTGAAGTTCTTTTTGATCTTCTGTGGTTTTCCGTAAGGCATATCGGAGATCATAATTTAAATCCGTTAGGGACAGGTTTAAGGTTTTGATTAGTCGAGTGTGACTTCCAAACCAAGTCCCTGTAGTTCGCGAACGAGGACGTTGAAAGATTCGGGAGTACCCGGTTCCGGCATGTTTTCGCCTTTAACGATGCATTCATAAGCCTTGGAACGGCCTTGCACATCGTCCGATTTGTAGGTCAACATTTCCTGAAGAACGTTGGATGCGCCATAAGCATATAATGCCCAGACCTCCATCTCTCCAAGACGCTGACCACCAAATTGAGCTTTACCACCAAGCGGCTGCTGGGTAATCAAGCTGTATGGTCCAATGGAACGTGCGTGCAACTTGTCGTCTACCAAGTGACTTAGTTTCAGCATGTAGATGTAACCCACCGTGGTATGCTGATCGAACGGAGTACCCGTGCGTCCATCATACAACTGCGTTCTACCATCCACGGGAAGACCTGCTTTTATCATGGTAGCTTCAACGTCTGCAACGGTAGCTCCATCAAAAATAGGTGTCGCGAAATTGGTCCCTAGTTTTTTACCAGCCCATCCTAACAGGGTCTCATAAATCTGACCCAAGTTCATACGAGAAGGCACGCCTAGCGGATTTAGAACGATGTCTACCGGTGTTCCATCTTCTAGGAACGGCATGTCTTCTTGAGGAACGACTTTGGCAATGACCCCTTTGTTACCGTGGCGGCCTGCCATTTTATCTCCAACCGAGATTTTACGTTTTTTGGCAACATAAACTTTTGCCAATTGAACGATTCCTGGTGGAAGCTCGTCGCCCATTTGTACTTGGTGTTTGTCGCGTTTGGCGACACCCTGTACGTGACGATTTTGTTTCTCGTAGTTACGGATCAGTTTTTTGACATTGGCATCCAAATTTTCGTCGCCGGTGAAGGCTACGCGTGGGTCCAATTTCAACGGATCCATCCCTTCGATGGACTTAATCTCAATTTTGGCACCTGCGCTCACGAGCACATTGCCTTCTCTATCCACAAAGTCTCTGGCTTTTTGTCCAGTTAGCAAAGCTGAAAGCTTGCTCCAGAACTTGCCATTGAGCTCGCGCATGGATAGCTCGAGATCTTTTTCAATTTCAGCTAGTCGTTTGTTTTCCTCTTTTTTAGAAGCAGGATCCAATTTGCGACGGCTGAACAATTTGGTGTCGATAACCACACCTTTCATGCCTGGAGGTGCCTTCAACGACGCATCTTTAACGTCTCCAGCTTTGTCTCCGAAAATGGCACGAAGGAGTTTCTCTTCTGGTGTTGGGTCGGTCTCTCCTTTTGGAGTGATCTTACCAACAATAATGTCACCCGCTTTAACGTCAGCACCAACACGGATAATTCCACGCTCGTCAAGGTCCTTTGTGGCCTCTTCAGAAACGTTTGGAATTTCTCGAGTTAGCTCTTCTTCACCACGTTTGGTATCACGTACTTGAAGATCAAATTCTTCAATGTGAACCGACGTGTATACGTCGTCAGCGACAAGGCGCTCACTGATAACAATGGCGTCTTCAAAGTTGTAACCACGCCAAGGCATAAAGGCCACAAGAACGTTTTTACCTAGCGCTAGCTCACCATTATCGGTAGAGAAACCATCGGTAAGAACGGTGTCCAATTTCACGCGGTCGCCCACACTCACAATAGGAGTCTGGTTAACACAAGTGTCCTGGTTGGTACGGCGGAATTTGGTCAGATCGTACGTTTTGATTGGCTCGTCAAAGGTTAGACCTTCTTCTTCAGCCGTACGATCGTAGCGGATAACTATTTTTTTAGCGTCCACATATTCAACCACACCATCACCTTCTGCTACCACAACGGCACGCGAGTCACGCGCAACTCGGCCTTCAAGACCGGTTCCACACAACGGCGCTTCAGCGCGAAGTAGCGGTACAGCTTGGCGCTGCATGTTCGATCCCATCAATGCACGGTTGGCGTCGTCATGCTCCAAGAATGGAATTAACGACGCTGCCGGAGACACAATCTGATTCGGGGAGATGTCCATGTACTGGACTTCTTCCGGTTCAACAATAGGGAAATCACCGCGGAAACGGCATTTTACATATTTGTTGACGTAGTCTCCTTTGTCGTCGATAGGCGCGTTGGCCTGGGCAATCATGGCATCGTCTTCCTGCTCTGCAGTCAAAAACTCAATGGTTTTTGTGACTTTACCTTTTTTGACCACGCGGTAGGGGGTTTCAATAAACCCATAGTCGTTAACGCGGGCATGAACACACAACGAGGAGATCAAACCGATATTCGGACCCTCTGGGGTTTCAATCGGGCAAAGTCTACCATAGTGTGTGTAATGAACGTCACGAACCTCAAATCCGGCGCGTTCACGTGTCAAACCACCTGGTCCTAGCGCAGACATACGACGTTTGTGCGTCAATTCGGCTAGAGGGTTGGTCTGATCCATGAACTGGCTCAGCTGGTTGGTACCAAAGAACGTATTAATTACGCTCGATACGGTACGTGCATTGACCAGATCTTGCGGTGTAAATTTGTCAGCATCTCTCAAATTCATGCGCTCTTTGATGGTCCGGGCCATACGGGCCAAACCAAGCGAGAATTGAGCGGCTAGCTGCTCGCCGACTGAACGAACACGACGGTTGCCCAAGTGGTCGATATCGTCGACGCTACTTTTACCATTTTGAAGGCTAATAAGCTCTTTAATAATGGCAATGATGTCACCATGCGACATCGTAAGTAGTTTCGGATCTTCTTTCGTGCGAAGGCGAGCGTTAATGCGGTAACGACCAACTTCACCCAAGTCGTATCGTTTTTCACTGAAGAACAAGCGCTCAAGAACACCACGAGCGGTTTCTTGATCGGGAGCTTCTGTGCCGCGAAGCTGCATATAAAGGTACTCCAACGCCTCTTTTTCAGAGTGGGTCGGATCACGCTTCAACGTATTGAGAAGCGTAACTTTATCATGATTTTCGTCTTCGTCGCTGTCTCGAACGAGGTGGACTTGCGTAACGTCGACATCTTTCAATTTGTCGAAGTCGTCCTCTTCCAATTCGTGCTGAGCTGGAAGAATAATTTCGCGTTCAATGCGTTCCTCGATCACTTCGCCGGTGTCTTCGTCCACAATTTCTGTGGTACGTTCAACCGAAATACTCGCTGCTAGAACGCGTCCAACAACTTTCTTAAAGGAGGCTTTGGTTTTAACTGCAACGGTATCGGCCAAATCAAAAAGATTGACGATGTCTTCGTTGGAGGAATATCCAAGAGCACGCAACAGCGTAGTAACCGGAAGTTTCTTCTTACGGTCGATGTAGGCCCACATCATGTTTCCAACATCCGTTGAAAACTCAATCCATGAACCTCTAAACGGAATTACGCGAGACGAAAACAGCTCTGTTCCGTTTGGATGTGCGCTTTGTCCAAAAAATACACCTGGACTACGGTGTAACTGGGATACCACTACACGTTCTGCGCCGTTGATGACGAACGTACCACGTTCTGTCATGAAGGGGAGATTTCCCAGGTAAACTTCTTGTTCGATCGCTTCTTCAGCTTCATCCTCATCTTCGTCTTCCTTACTAGAAAGACGCAATTTGGCCTTGAGAGGCACAGAGAATGACAACCCCTGAGCAATACACTCTTCAACAGAGTGTTTGGGGGCATCTAAACCGTAGTGAATAAACTCGAGCGTGTAGCGTTCGCGACTGTCTTGAATAGGAAAATGTTCATTGAACACTCCTTGTAGACCGATATTCTCCCGCTCTTCAGCTGGAAGATGATCTTGAATGAAGTCCTGAAAGGACTGCAGCTGGACATCCAGAAAGTCTGGATAATCGCGGATAGTCTTGATGCGCGCGAACGATGAGCGCACGGCTTGACTCTTGACGTTGGGCATAGTCTGGTCGTTACCGTTAAGGATTATTGAGAGCCAATTAAGGCCAGATTGAACGATCCGTTTTGAGACGCCGAAAGCCGGCCCCGAAATCGGGGCCGGCCGGATCTATCGGCTTCAGTTGCGAACTGATTGCATAGCAGAACTCTTATTTGAGTTCTACTTCTGCTCCAGCGCCTTCAAGCTTAGCTTTGATGTCTTCAGCTTCTGCTTTTGAAGCGCCTTCTTTCACCGTTGAAGGAGCGCCATCTACCATGTCTTTTGCTTCTTTCAAGCCAAGACCGGTGATTGCGCGAACTTCTTTGATGACGTTGATTTTCTTTTCGCCAGCGGCTTTAAGAATAACATCGAATTCGGTCTGCTCTTCAGCGTCTTCAGCTGCTGCTGCGGCTGGACCTGCTACTGCAACTGCTGCAGCGGCTGGTTTGATGCCGTAGTCGTTTTCAAGAACTTGAGCCAATTCGTTTGCTTCTTTGATCGTTAGACCAACAAGCTGCTCTGCGAGTGCTTTAATATCTGCCATGTGTGTTCACCGTTTTCCTGCAGCTTTCTTTGCTTTAAAGCTCGGCTGCGTATTAAGGGAATGAATCCGTTTCCGGATTATCGCCTGAACACTGCGCTCAGACGACGATAACCGAAGATTAAGCTTTCGCTTTTTCTGCGATCGTTTTGATGGCTCCCACGAGGTTGCCACCTTGAGCTTGCAATGCGCCGACCACGTTGGTGATTGGTGATTGCAACAATGTGATGATTTCGCCCAACAATTCGTCTTTCGACTTGAGACTTGCCAACACTTCCAAAGCATCTGCGTGATACACAGCGCCTTCGATGTATGCGCCTTTTAGCGCTGGGATCTCAGTTTTTTTGTCGGCTAAATACTTTTTGATCACTCGGCCTGGGGCAGAAGGTTCTGCTCCAAATGCTACAGCTGTAGGGCCGTGTAGTGCATCAAACAATTCGTCATATCCACCAATGCGCTCCATTGCTAGACGCAACATCGTGTTTTTGATGACGGTGTACTCAACTCCTGCTTTACGGAAGGCGCCACGCAATTCGCTTGCCTGAGCTACTGTTAAACCGGAGTAGTTTGTGATATAGAGGGTCGGCGTCTGCTCTAGTTTCTCAACGAGCTGATCTACTGTCGCCGCCTTCTGTGTTTTGGTCATTGCCATGATTCTGACTCTGCTTTAATCGTTTCAGAAGGGACACTTAACGAAGTGAACCGAGCACTTCATTTCTATCCATGGCAATTCCAGGTCCCATGGTCGTAGAAATGGTGATCGATTTAACGTAAGTGCCTTTGGCGGCTGCAGGACGCAGACGCAGGATTTCTTTTAAAAAGGCGTTGGCGTTGTCGGCCAATTGATCTGCGGAAAAGGATGCTTTACCGATTGCGGTATGCATGATTCCGGATTTATCAACACGGAAATCAATTTTACCGGCTTTAACCTCTTTAATTGCAGAAGCCAAATCCATGGTAACCGTACCGCTTTTAGGGTTCGGCATCAAGCCTCTAGGACCCAATACACGTCCAAGGCGACCCACAACAGCCATAACGTCTGGTGTTGCAATCACAACATCAAAATCCGTCCAGCCTTGTTTCTGAATTTTATCAGCTAGGTCGTCCAAGCCAACGTGTTCGGCACCAGCATCGCGTGCTTCTTGCTGCTTGCCTTCGTTAGCAAGCACCAAAACGCGAACGTCTTTACCGGTTCCATGAGGTAGTGCGACAGTACCGCGAACCATTTGATCTGCGTGACGCGGGTCAACCCCGAGGCGCACATCCAAGTCCACTGACTCGTCAAATTTCGCTGAAGCGGTCTTCTTTAGAAGTCCACAGGCCGTGCTGACGCTGATCGGTCCTTCTGCAGAACCAATCGCCTCGACAGCGGCGCGATAGCGTTTTCCTTTCTTAGCCATTTTTGAAGATTTCTATGCGGTACAATCGCCAAGCACTATGGCCTGGCTCCCGCAGATTTGTAAAGAGAATTACTGAACAAACGTCCAGCGATCCTGCATTAAGCGGCGGGAGCACCCTTAACCTTGATACCCATGGAACGAGCAGTTCCTGCAATCATGCTAGCAGCTTGATTGATATCAAAGGCGTTGAGGTCTTCCATTTTCTGTTGTGCGATTTCAAGACACTGGGCCCAAGTCACGGAACCAACGTTTTCACGCAATGGATCGGCCGCTCCAGATTTGATTTTTGCAACTGACTTCAAGAGCACAGCAGCTGGAGGGCTTTTGATGATGAATGTGAACGACTTGTCCGCGAACACGGTAATTACAACCGGTAGAACGAGTCCCATTCTGTCCTGTGTTGCAGCGTTGAACGCTTTACAGAACTCCATAATATTGACGCCTTTCTGTCCAAGAGCAGGTCCAATAGGTGGTGCAGGGTTTGCCTGACCAGCTTTGACCTGAAGCTTGATGTAGCCGTCGATCTTCTTTGCCATATATAGTTGCGGTCCAAACGCCGATCAAAATCGGCTCCCGCCATCGTTTAATTGCTAAAAAGCGTAAGCCGATTAGTAACCGACTTCCTAACCCCTAGTTCCCAAACTCCTTGCAGAAAGCATGAATTTAGAATAAAGGCTTATTCTTCGTGTTCAACCTGGAGGTAATCCAACTCGAGCGGAGTTTTCCGACCGAATATGGATACCATCACGCGAACCTTCATTTTATCAGGGTAGACTTCGTCCACAAGACCACTAAAGTTGTTGAACGGACCGTCCACCACTTTAACCGCGTCCCCTTCTTTGAAAGGAATTTCAGGCTGCTCACCCATTTCACGGGCTTCGTCCATTTTGCCCAAAATCCGATTCACTTCGTCTGGCCTAAGCGCCGTAGGCTCGTCGCCTGTTGTCAAAAAACCGACTACGGATGGAACGCCGGAAATAACGTGCTTGAGTTCTTTGTCGAGAAGTGCATGAAGCAAAATGTATCCTGGAAAGAAGTTTTTCTCTCTGGTACGTTTTTTTCCGCCCCGCATTTCAAAGACCGTCTCGGTTGGGATCATGATCTCAGGGAGCTTTTCGACCATGTCTTTCTCAAGCAATTCCCTTTCGAGAAATTCCTTTACTTTTTTCTCATGACCCGAAAACGTACGCAAAACGTACCATTTTCTAATCTCTTTTGACTTTGTGGTCTCCATACTCTCCTCTTAATTCAGCCAACCGGGGGTTAAAATCAACCGTAGATAACTTCTAGAACGGTGCTAATAATGCGGTCCGCACTAAAAATGAACAACGAGATCACCACAGTTGCGACGATGGTCACAACCGTGTTGCTGATAAGTTCTTTTTGCGAAGGCCACGTGACCTTGCGCATTTCCTTACCGACTTCTTCGAGGTAGTTATTAATACTAGCCATAAGACACCTTATTTGTAAATCTTTCGATCCGTTTGCACGGGCGGTAGGACTCGAACCTACAGCCTGCGGTTTTGGAGACCGCTGCTCTGCCAATTGAGCTACGCCCGTAAGCAAGGTTTGCCGAAAGCCCAAAAGCGTTCGGCAAACCAGCATTTCTCAGTCCGTACTATACGGGTTAATACTGATTAGGTCCCGGTGGAATCCACCAAAACCCTTCAGATAACCTTTTTAGTCTAGAATTTTGGACACAACGCCGGCACCAACCGTACGTCCGCCCTCACGGATAGCAAAACGAAGACCCTGCTCCATAGCAATAGGCTGAATCAATTTCACTTTGAACTGCGTGTTGTCACCAGGCATAATCATTTCTACGCCTTCTGGCAACTCGATGTCACCCGTTACGTCTGTCGTACGGAAGTAGAACTGTGGACGGTAGCCTTTGAAGAACGGCGTGTGACGGCCTCCTTCTTCTTTGCTCAATACGTACACTTCACACTCAAATTCTTTATGCGGGGTCACTGAACCTGGTTTAACAAGTACCATCCCACGTTCCACATCGTCTTTCTTCGTTCCACGAAGCAAAACACCTGCGTTGTCACCGGCTTCCGCGCGGTCAAGCAGCTTACGGAACATCTCAATTCCCGTAACCGTGGTCGTCTGTTTGGTCTCTTGCATACCAATGATGTCGATCGTGTCGCCAACTTTGATAATTCCACGCTCTACGCGACCCGTTACTACCGTTCCACGACCCGTGATCGAGAACACGTCTTCGATCGGCATCAAGAATGGTTTGTCGTGGTCACGAGCAGGTGTTGGAATGTAGGTATCTACCGCACCCATCAATTCCATAACCTTATCTTCCCACTGGGCTTCGCCGTTAAGCGCGCCAAGAGCAGAACCCATGATGATCGGAGTGTCGTCGCCAGGAAACTCATACGAGTCCAATAGCTCACGAACTTCCATTTCAACAAGCTCCAAAAGTTCTTCGTCATCAACAAGGTCAACCTTGTTCATGAACACAACCAAGTAAGGAACACCTACCTGACGAGCTAGCAAGATGTGCTCGCGGGTCTGGGGCATCGGACCGTCGGTCGCGGCTACCACCAAGATCGCGCCGTCCATCTGAGCGGCACCCGTTACCATGTTCTTAACATAGTCGGCGTGGCCCGGACAGTCCACGTGCGCATAGTGACGCGCATCCGTTTCGTACTCCACGTGAGCCGTCGCAATCGTGATACCACGTTCGCGCTCTTCCGGTGCGTTGTCAATCGAGTCGAATGAACGCAAAGCATTACCCGCTACGCGTTTCGACAATACCGTCGTGATAGCCGCCGTTAGCGTCGTTTTACCGTGGTCAACGTGACCAATTGTACCCACGTTCACGTGAGGCTTATTTCGCTGGAAAGTTTCCTTTGCCATAACTTTGTCTCGTAAGGTCTCGCAGGTTAGCTGCGATGGTTAGTTATTTCGGCCGTACTACCTAGCCTATTTTTTTCAACCTAGCCTATTTTCTTAAGCTAGCCGATTTCTTTTAGGGCAAGCCGGTTTCTTTTTAGGCTGCATCTATCAAAAGCCACCGGTTTTTGCGCAAGTAATTAAAATTTTAATTACTTGCGCCAGAGCCTCCTCCCGGAATTGAACCGGGGACCCCTTCCTTACCATGGAAGTGCTCTACCCCTGAGCTAAGGAGGCGCTGCGTAGGGTCTCTATGGCTTTGGGGCCTTAGAGCGGGAGACGAGATTCGAACTCGCGACCCTCAGCTTGGAAGGCTGATGCTCTACCAACTGAGCTACTCCCGCTTTCGCAGCACAGGCAAATCTATCGCCCATAGTAAAGCGCTAACGCTCTAATACAGAAAATAGATCTGCTTGTTGTGGACGGGGGAGGATTCGAACCTCCGAAGACGAAAGTCAATGGATTTACAGTCCATCCCGGTTGGCCACTTCGGTACCCGTCCAATATGTTCACTAACTGGAGCTGGCAGAGGGACTTGAACCCCCGACCTGCTGATTACAAATCAGCTGCTCTACCAACTGAGCTATGCCAGCACAAGACCAAATTATAATTTTTGGCCAGAAACAAAATTTACGCCGACTCTGATGCAGAGTCAACTCCCTAAGTCGTAAAGGATATGTGAAACCGTCAACTCGTTGATTTTATTTTTTTGGCCCGTAATAGGTACCGAATACCCTGGATAACGGCAAATAGGACTATTATAGCGGTTACAATGGCCCCATAAGTCTGAAGGTACCCCCCGACCACTTCCCAATTGTCGCCCAGGTAAAATCCAGCGCCAACAATTAGGGACGTCCAAACAAGCGCACTAACCGTACACCAAATACTGGTTTTGGTTACATCCATTTGCGCCATCCCGACTGCCAGGGAAATAACAGAACGCAGCCCACTCAAGAACCGATTAGCGGCCACCAACAGAAACCCCCACCGGTCCAATTTCGACCGAGCGGTATCCAATTTACTTTCGGGCAACCACCTATATCGATTCGGATCCAGCAATCCATTTCCGACTCGATAACCAATCGCGTACATGGTCATAAAGCCGATCCCTCCTCCCAACGTGGATAAAATCACTACCAAAAACGGATCCAATAACCCGAGCCCTGCCATATAACCGCCAAACACGACGATCATATCGCCGGGCATTGGAGGAATCACATTTTCGATAATAGCGACCCCAAAAATGGTGATATAGGCCCACGCAGGAGGTAGTCCGGACATCCAATCGACCATATTTAATAGGATGTCCCCCATATTTACGTGGTTGATTTTGAAATGAGCGTGCACACAGCGTACGCTTCCAAACCTTCCTTTTTACCAACAAACCCTAATTGTTCTGTCGTGGTTGCTTTGACGGAAACGGCTTGAACATCCATCGAACATAACAGCGCAATTTGAGCCCTCATTTCGTCAATGAATGGCCTCAACTTAGGGGCTTCAGCCGCAACAGTTGCATCAATATTGTTCACAACCCACCCCTCTTGATCGATGAGCTGAACAACTGATTTCAATAATACCTTGGAATCTGCGTCTTTATAGGCGGCGTCCGTATCTGGAAAATGTTTGCCAATGTCACCGAGAGCCGCGGCCCCGAGTAGGGCGTCCGAAATGGCGTGCAACAATACATCGGCGT
Organism: Rhodothermales bacterium; assembly: GCA_030833605.1. Lineage (GTDB taxonomy): Bacteria > Bacteroidota > Rhodothermia > Rhodothermales > UBA10348 > UBA10348. The sequence goes on along the minus strand of JAURGV010000008.1, from coordinate 599 downwards.
CTGAATGGCCTTTCAGCCCAAAACGATACGGGATATGAATGCCACCCAAAATGAGTTTGCGACCTTCTACCAGTTCGTGAACGTCATATCCAAAGCCGACCCTAAATTTCATTTGGTTTCCTGCCCCACAATTTGCTCCCTTTCCTCCACTAAAAGGACGCCTTCCCAAAAATCCCAGAAGCGCAAGGCCTGCTCCCAATCCTGCTGCGTAGTAATCTTGGTGTTGTACGAGCACCCCTCGATACCAACTACGGCATGCCCTTCTCGCTGAACTAAGTCAACGTCGTCGGTTGCTTGCACGCCTTTTGCGGTGGCCTCCTTGTGGGCAGCTACTAACCAGGATGTGTTAAATCCTTGTGGCGTTTGCATGCGAACCAACAATTCTCTTGGCTCGGTTGAGCCAAATTCAACATGGCCATCGTCCGAGCGCGAGACACGACGAACGGTATCGGAAATTCCGATTGCTAGTGCAGCGGCACCGTGCAATCGAACCCCTTCAATCACACTGGATACTTTGGACATGCGAACAAATGGGCGTACGGCATCATGAACCAAAACCACGTCCACATCCTCTGGGACGTGCGTTAGGGCCGCTTCCA
>JAURGV010000089.1 GCA_030833605.1 Rhodothermales bacterium | reverse complement strand
TTGGGCGATTACCGTTTCATCCAGCGAGCTTCACATCGCGTGGCTAAGTAGACCGGATGCCGCCTTTTATGATGTAATGATTCGAAATCAGGAAACAGGTGAAAATGTGCTGCTAGTGCACACTACGGAAACCGCTGCTGATATATCGAACTTCTCTGATCAAATTTCAGGCAGAACGCCCTACGAACTTTGGATTCAAGCCAGCGATGCAGACGGGGAGGTTGTCGGTCAATCCGAGCCCCTTCTCATGCACAATCGCTAGCATTGACGCCCTGGGCTTAGGTCCAAAGGTCCGAAGGCCCGAGTACTCTTGGTTACCCGTCCGTCGCGTCAATACCCAGTCTACCCGTATGCCGCGAATTCCGCTGGAATGTAGGCCATTGTTCTGGATTTAGACCGACCGATCCTGTTTCAAAGGAATACAAACGGTAGTCGTTTCCGGCCACAATCAACCCACCGTCACGTGTGATGGTCAACGGTCCATCGGCTTCAGTTTTCAACTGATATTGCCAGTATGGTGTGTTGTTTGGATTGATGGCATGCAGCGTTTTGCCGGCCATAAAGTAGATCACTTCATTCGAGTCAATGACTGGTGTTCCTACGTCCGATGCTACGTGTACGAACCTCAACCTAGGCGTAAACGCGTTGGTATCTTGATTCAGAGCAATCAAGCCGGTGTCCGTCCCCACATATATGGTGCCGTCTGGTCCCACAATAGGGCTGGATCGTAATGGACTGGACAACACAGGGCTAGATAGCTGATAGCTCCATAAAATGGACCCATCCTCGCCAGCAATAGCGTATAAAACACCGCTATTGGAAGCTACATAAAGGATCACTGCAGTCGTAGTCCGCCGATCACCCGTGGGCAGCGTTACAGATACTTGTTTCTCAACCATGGCCATTCCGACCATCACGCTACCAATATTATCCGGGGTTTTCCAGACTCTTTGGCCCGATGGATCGTAGGCATAGACATGTCCATCGGTTGAAGCTACAAAAATGGTGCGATCCCTTCCAATAACCGGCGGCACGACAATACTTGAACTGGTAACGCTAACCGGCCAATTGGACCCGGCACGAAGACCATCAAATGAGTTCACCGCGTGTAGCTTTCCTGCGGAGTCGCCAAAATAAATGGTCCCATCCGATCCCAGGGTTGGCGACGAACGGACTTCCGCTCCCGTGCTGTAGTTCGTGGCCCATCCCCATAAACGCTGACCTTGCGAGGTTAGCCCATACAGGCGTCCTCCTTCGGCAGTAACAAAAATGTCTTCGTTATTTCCGACCAATACCGACGAACGGATGGCACCTTTCGTTGGAAATTTCCACTTCAAAGAGCCGGTTGGGCTGAAAGAATACAAGGTGTCAGAGGTGGTGCCGAAATAAATGTCGCTGTTAAACCCAATAGCCGGCGCACCTTCCACTTCTCCATTCATGCCAAACCCTTTCCATCGTAGGGTGCCTGGACGACCATCGTTCTGGCCACTGTCTGTGGTAATGTTGATTGTTACCGAGTCGGAGATTCTGAAAACAGAGGGGCCGCTGTATGCTTTCACCTCTAGGGTGTGCTCTCCAAGACCTAAAGCGCTGGTGTCGTAGTCGAATACGAACGAATCATTTCCAATAGAATCGGTCTCCGACAAAACGGGAACGCCATCAACCAATAGATCCACTCGGGTTACGAAAGGCTGTCCAGGTTGAGAGCGAGCCACCACGCGAATGTTTCCAAAAACTTCGTCCCCTTCGCTTGGGTCTATTATATCCATGATCGGACCGGGACCATCAGACACGTTATCGATGGTCACCAATACCGGAGCTGAAATCCCGCGAGACTGAAATTTATCGAAAGCAACCGCTTCAACACGATAGAGACCGTCGGGATAATCGTAGGTGTTGAGCTTTAAATTGTAAGACGTGCCATTGAAAACGGCCTCTCCAGCCCGAATTCCGTTAACATTAATATTGATATAGGAAACGTAGTTGCCGTCCCCTAGTGCTTCCGCGGCTACGGCAATAAGGAGGTTTCGTCCGGAAACCAGCGCTTCGTCAAAAGGCCGCACAATTTGGATTCTGGGTGCGCGCTCGTCGATCGCTGCTCCAAAAATATCACAACCGGATAAAACGGTAGAAAACAAAACCAAGCCCATCAAAAGGAGGGACTTCGATTTGCTCTTAAAGCGTCGAGTTACCAAATGGTGGTTGGACATTCGAAGAGGCGTGTTAGTGGACAAGAAGTTCATGGTTGCTATGTGCAAGAGTTATAACTTCAAAGCCTATCCACAAGTATCGGACCAATTTTTACAAAAACCCGGAAAATGCTTCAAAAAACTTGTAGAGGAGTGTTCTGGGGGGATTTTTGTATCGGTTCGGTCCTTTTCGTCTCAAAAAGAACATCAATCCAATATTTTTTCGTTTATATATAAGGTGGCGTTTAAATCGATTGGCGTAAATCGTTCAAAATGTGAGAAATGGAGACTTTTCGTCTCAAAACGGGATCATTTTGAGCCAATCGAGTATGAAAATAGTCGATTTTAATCATTTTGAAGGGATTTGCAGGAGCTGGCACGGCTTTTGTTGGGAAGTTTCCCGTCGGCAAAAATGTTTTTCCGTTGGACTTAACGGATTGATTTTCTGACCGACACTTGTCAACAGTACACAGCCATAGTTCTTAATGAACGCAACGTCCACAACATCGGTGAATTTCGCACCCAAACATCTTTCCGGAATCGACGTGATCGATGACGCCTGGGGCGGACTATACAGAGGAGGATCCTACCTCGTCTATGGTCGCGCCGCAAGTGGTCGTGGATTGTTGACGTTGATGTTTGCCCGAACGGGGGCGGCCTTCAGCGAACCTACGTTGCTGGTTTCTCCGGATCGCCAAAAGGACCTGATGATTCAGGCAGCTTCTATTGGTTTCAACTTGAGAGAAGCCCACGATTCCGGTATTGTACGTCTATTACGCGTCCCACCCCTGATGAATTTGCAGAATATGGGTGACGATGGCGTATCGAAAGCACTTTGGGATTTGGTGACGTTAATTCGTAGACACCGTCCAACACGCTTGATCATGAACGACTTCATGCCTTTTGTGGCGTTTCGTTCGTTTGATCGATTTAGAAATGAATTTATTCAGTTTCTTGAGCAAATTGACTCGTTGGATACGACCACGTTGTTGGTCATGCCAGAACCGGCTAATCCTCAATCGAGTCGCGTAATTGAGTTTATGGCATCCCAAATGACGGGATCCATTCATATTGAATTGGCTGAAGATAGCCCAACAACAACCAAACGACGCATTTCCCTAATACCTCATATCGGGCACATTAAACGTCAAGTGGTTGATTATTGGGATCTTGAAGACTTAATACAGACTTCTCCAGGCGGATATCGCCCTAACATTCGCGGTCCCCAAGCGCATGTTGGTGGAGGTGAAGAAAGAACTTTTGGCCCGATTCAACACGATACCGTTTCACAAAGTGTGGCCGATGTAGGGTTTTCTCAAGGTGCTGATTCAATTTTTGAATCTCCAGCTCAGCCTATGGCACACCAAGCTCCGAGCTCGAGCCGCCGTCCAGGCGTTCCTCCTGTAATTCCGATTCCAGGATTTACTCCTTCGGCATTGAGTCAGCCTCCATTTACACAGCCGCAGGCACCTTCACCGGCACCTTCGCAGCCCCCATATTCACAGCCGCAGGCGCCTTCACCGGCACCTCCGCAGCCCCCTTATTCACAGTCGCAGGCGCCTTCACCGGCACCCCCTCAGCCTGCGACTCCATATTACGGTTCACCGGCACCGCAGGCTAATCCTTATGGAACGCCTCCACCGGCAACGGGATATCAGCAGGCTCCTCCAACTCCTCCAGTGGAAGTGCCACCCGCTCAGCCTACTAACGCGCCGACGAACTATCCTTTTTCCACTCCTCCGGCAGACCATTCTGGATTTGCCCCTGGACCAGAAACCCCCTCTGTTTCCCCTGTTCAACCACCGTCTGAGCCGTTTTCGTCTCAACCGATGGAAATGAATTTGGAAATGGAATACACGAATCGCGAAGCTTTTCGTGAAAAACTGCAACAGCAGTTTTCTAACCGCGACGTATTGCACCAGCCATTTTTGTTACTGGCTCTTCGGATGGATCGAAGTGCTCAGTCTGCAGTCCGACCCTTTGATTTCGATTTCCTTATGGATCTCGTTGGGGAAGAATTGCGGCCAAACGATGACATGCTGGCCAATATCGACATGGAGCGTCTAGTCGTCTATCTCGCCGACAGTCGTCCTGAGGAAGCCCAAAGCTTTTTTACCCGACTTAAAGACAGGCTACGTCAAGAGTCACCTATGCAGGCCGATCATTTACTGCATTCTGTATCCGCTATTGTCGTTCCCGACGGTAGACCATTCCAGAATGCCAGTGAATTTTTGACCTACGCATTGGATGAAGCGTGACAAGACCTTAATGAGATTTTAGAAACGACCGATAACATCAGAAATGATGTTGTCCACTAGGCGAATTTCAAGCATGCATCGCATTGCCATACTCATATCGTTTTTTCTTTTTGCGCTTAGCACTTCAGGGGCGTTACAAGCTCAGGATTTGGCTGCCCAGTCACGGGCAGAGGATCTGATTGAAGAAGCTCGCTACAGCGAAGCCATCGTATTGTTGAATTCGATTATTACACCGAATACAGCAGATACGAGGCCACTGTTGTTACGCGCGGCTGCCCACGAAGGACGGCAAGATTACAATAGTGCAGCTAGAGACTTTGAACGTGTTTTGCAACTGAATCCAGGTAGCCAAGAAGCGATTGAAGGATTGCGTCGTACCCGTCGCCAGCCCGATGCCAACAATGCGGCGACGAATGCAAGCAATGCGCGTGGAAATGCCAATTTGGAGAGTTTAGGAAAGCTAGTAAGCTTAAATCCAGACAACCTGGCGTATAGAATTCGGTATGCCGACGCCCTTTCCGAAGCAAAACAGTATAAAGAAGCGGCCAAGAAATACGGCGCGTACCTCGACAGAACGCAAGGAACGCCCGATGTGATTCAAGCCTATTTGATCACCATTGCAGCGTACCAAGGCGATAATGATTTGGGCGAGCGCGTTGCCGAAAAGTATACCAAAATCTACACCACAAACGACGACCTTTGGATGCGTTTGGGGTACTTCCGGATTTGGCAGGGGAAGAAAAAGGAAGCGCTTGAAGCGTGTAAACAAGCTTTACTGTTAAATCCTAAGAATCAAGAAGCAAAAGATTGCGAAGCCGTAGCTCGCGACCAAGGAGCTGGTGGTGGTGTTCGGGTCGTTTCCCAATATCCCATTGACGTTCTTTTTCGCGAATTAAAAGAAGAGCCGAATAACGACGCCAAGCGATTTCATCTAGTCGATTTGTTGACAGAAAATGGGCGTTATTTTGAAGCAAAACAACAGCTTGAGGTTTTGGCGCCCCGGCAACGAGGAAGTGATGAATGGTCCCGTCGGTATACCTTGGTTGAAAACCGAATTCAAACGGAACCAGCCAGAACTAATCCGGGCACCCTATTTATTATCGATCGCTTAATCGCTGAGTTGAAACGTGATCCGTCGAATGCGGAAAAACGGTTCCAGTTGACCGAGCAGTTCATCAAATACGATCGTTTTTATGAAGCGTACGATCAACTGGTTATACTCGAACCAGAATACGGACGCACCCAAAAATGGACCGGTTTGTTTGTTCAAGCCGACGAGGGTTTAATTAAAACATTGGGACAATCGGATATTTATCCAATTGACCGGTTTACCTACAAATTACGGTTCAATCCAAACGATCTTGTTACCCGGTATGCCCTGGTTGATGCGTTGGCATCTGAAGGACGGTACGCTGAAGCTTTCGATGTTTTAACGGATCCAGCCTATGTTCAGCCTTTGGATCCAGGATATCGTGCGCGTTTGCAAGCAATAGACGAAACTCGAATGAATCGAGCGTTGGAGCGTATTTCGATATTGGAGCGCGCTGTGGCTACAAATCCTGCAGATGAACCTGCTTGGAGAGAACTCATAGATTTGTATCAACTCGTCGATCGTCCTGATGATGTCATCTTAGCTTACGTCAGGGTTATTGAGCTTCGTCCTGAAGATCGAGATATTCGAATTAAGTACGTAGATGCGCTTCGAGTAAATGGGTATCCAGAAAAAGCGTTGACCCAGGCCGCTTGGCTGGCAGATCGCGATCCAATGAATCCTGTGATTCATCGGGTTTATGTGATGACCCAATTTGCTCTGGATCAACTGGATGCCCGTGGGGAGTCGTTTCTTTCCGGATTGCTATCGAATAGGAATTCAAAAGATGCAGAACTCCTCATTGAAGCTTCCGCATACAGATTACGCCGTTCGGACTTGGAATCAGCAAAAATTTACTTGGAACGGGCCGAAGTGCTCGATCAGCCGCAGTTTGCCACGCAAATTGATGCGATGAAGCACTTAATTGCGCGTGAATCGCTTCGTTTTGAACAAGAAGAACAGTTTGGAATCCTCAATGAAGCCAGGCGATTGGTCGCTGCGAAACGTTTTGACCAAGCGATTGCCGAATACGAACGCTATTTCGATGTTCGGGGCAAGCGTACACGCGACGAGCTCAAAGAATTGGCGGGAGTGTATGCCGCAAAGAAAGATTACCAAGCTTCTGTAGGGATTTACGAGTCTCTATTAGCTGAGGTCTACGAATATGATGTAGCCAAAGAAATGTCCAGGGTGCAGGTCTATCGAGAAGACTATTCTGGCGCTCTCGCTACGCTCGAGCGCCTTCAGCGGGAAAACCCTCGTGACTACGAAGTTCGATTCATGCAAGCTGAGTCTATGCGCGCCTTGGGGTTATTCGCACAAGCCCGCATCATTTATGACGAAGCATTGGTGCTTGCCGAAGATTCAGAGCACATCAAAAGCCGTCAAGGGGGGATCGATGGAGACATCCGAGCCAAACTGGTAGAAAGCGGAAAATGGACGGGCAATAACTACGCAGGTATTGTGGTGCCGACAGCCGATGCTACCCGTTCTCGTGGCGGTGGAACTCGATACGATCGATGGGCGCAGGGTATGCAAACCCAAGTAACCCTTCCGATTAACGCCGTTTTATCGGCGGGTGTGAACTCTCACTTTATTTCCGGATCACGCCGATTGGTACCGGGCTCAGAAATTGTTCGCGGACGCGTAAATCAGGTGTTTGGCGGCGTTTATGTCGATTTAACTCCACCTATTCGATCCGACAAGGCTAGTTATACGAATCGTCTTTCCGGCGAAATGGGTGTGTACGACTACGAAGGGGCCAGAACCGTTATGTACGGTGGCATTCGTTACTGGAAACAAAATCCTGGAAAGTACCTTGGGTCCATGGGAATCCGGACTGGCGAAGGTTCCATCGACTTATGGGCAGCAGGAGGGGGGCAGTTTAATCTCAAGCTAACCCAGTTTGATATTCAGGGCAGCTCAAGCACCATCATGCCGGATTCGGTTTTGAAAGTAAACGGATACCTGGCGCTTAACGTAGTTCGAGACAACTTCGGTAATACGGCTTCCTCGACCGACACGAACTTCGGCGATAATATGCGCCTGGAAGCAGCTTATCGCATTGTAGACTACACCTATTTGGGGATTACGTACTACCAGACGGCGTATCGCTCAACAGTGGATACCTATTTTTCTCCTAGAAATTATCAGTCCTACGATTTCTTTTTGGAATACGAACGCGAATTGCCTCAAGATTGGTACGTGCGTATTCGCGGGGCGGTTGGAATTATCGCGAGAAGCTCTGGCTTTATTGGAAGGCGTTTCGAAGCCGACTACATAAAACGATTGGGCACTAATTTTTCGATGACATTGCGGACAACCATTGGTTCGTCAACCCGGACACTTGGATCAGGTGCGACCTCTTTCGTCGATCGATACAACACCTTCACCTTTGGCGGGGCTTTGTATTGGACACTCTAATCGAATGTAAGAGAATGCTTCCTGGTGCTTTACTATTGGCGGAAACCGCCGATGTACTAAGTCAGCGAAACTAGAATAATTATGCCCGACGAACGTACAAAACAAAGAGTGACCGGTCCCCCACGGCCGAGCAGCCCGGTTCAAAAACCGATGGCGCTACCGAACACGCGGGAAGAATTTACGCCTGTTCGTCGAAAAGAGGACGATTTTCCGACTGCAACGGAGAACGAATCGATGTTGATTCGTCGGATGTTTGTGTACGGATTCTTGTCGGTGTTCTTTTTTGCCGTCATCTACATGTTCTTGTACGATCCAGGTCAACTGCTTTTTCAGTTTTTTGGCTGGGAAGCAACGCTTACCATTAGCGGATTGATCGTGTTTTCGTCTATTGTGGCCCTAGTATTGTTCTTGGTTATCCTTCTGTTTCGATACCTCATGTTGATGAACATGGCGTATCTGAATACGACCAAACACACCGTAGAAACAGGGCATGACTACTCGTTTTTGCCCCCCATTTCGATTATTGTACCAGCATACAACGAAGGAAAGCTACTAGAGGGTACGGTCCAGTCGCTGATTGGCATGGACTATCCTAAGTATGAAATCATTCTCGTTGACGACGGATCCAGCGACGATACACGGGCAGTTGCTCGGCCTCTTGTGGGCTTGTATCGCAATGGGGCCGTTGAAGTTAGGCTGGTTGAAAAGCCCAACGGTGGTAAATCCACCGCGCTTAATGCGGGCATCCAAGTTTCCCACTACGACTTTTTGTTAAACGTAGATGGGGACTCTCAGCTGTCACCGGATACGCTTCGGAAAACCATTCGACACTTTGTGGATCCTCGTTTGGGAGCCATCGCCGG
>JAURGV010000088.1 GCA_030833605.1 Rhodothermales bacterium | reverse complement strand
AACTAAACCCTGTCGACGCGATCCGATACGAGTAGGACCTACCGAATGGTAGCTCCATCTTCCCCGGTCGATTGCATGATCGATAGCGTTCCATCCCGTCCTTCGGCCATCAAGACCATTCCCTGACTCTCCATGCCCATCATTTGACGTGGAGCGAGGTTAGCCACAATGGCGACGCGATGGCCGATCATTTCTTCCGGTTTGAAGTGCTCAGCTGCACCTGCCAAGATCTGACGTTTCTCAAATCCCAAGTCAATTTGCAGCTTTAAAAGCTTTTTCGATTTCGGTACGGCTTCGGCATGGGTTACCGTTCCCATACGGAAATCGAGTTTCGCGAAATCATCGTAGGTGATGGTATCCTTAACCGGCGGATGGACCAATTCTTCCATTTCTTGACCTTCGACTCCTGTTGGGGCTGTGCTTTGCATAGTGCTTGGTTTTGTCCCGAGTTTGGCTTTTTGCGCTTCCATAACGTCATCTTCTATTTTTGAGAACAAAATGCTGGATTGACCGAGTTTGTGGCCGGCTGAAAGCAACGGACTTCCCGCATCATCCCACGTAATGCCCTCTTTTGACCCACCCGGCATACTCGAAACCACGCTGTCCATATTGAGCATTTCGCGCAACTTTTGGGCGGACCCAGGTAGCAGAGGCTCCATCAAAACAGCTAAAGACGCACATATTTGCAGCGAAATATGAATGGTGTTGGCACATTGCTGGAGGTCCGTTTTCCGAGAATGCCACGGTTCACTGTCATTGAAATACTTGTTGCCCATGCGCGCCAGGGCCATGGTTTCGAAAACGGCTTCGCGGTTTTTATACCGGTCGTACGCCGATCCAATTCGCTCCGGAAATTTGCTTAGTTCTTTTAAAACGTACTTGTCAATATCGTTTGGTCGAACTAATTCGGGCACCTTCCCATTTGAAAAACGCTCAGCAAACGTCATGGTCCGGTTAACAAAATTCCCCAGAACATCCGCCAGCTCCGAATTAACGCGGGTCTGAAATTCAGCCCAGTTAAAGTCGGCATCTTTGGTTTCGGGAAGCATCGTTGCCAACGCATAGCGCAGTAGGTCTGGATCGAAATCTTCCAAATACTCGTGAAGCCAAACGGCCCAATTTCTACTTGTGGAGAGTTTATCCCCTTCGATATTCAAAAACTCGTTGGCAGGAACGTTTTCTGGGAGAACGTATCCACCGTGCGCCATCAACATGGCAGGAAACATCAAACAATGAAAAACGATGTTATCCTTTCCAATGAAATGCACCAGTCGGGTTTCTTCATCCTGCCAATAGTCTTTCCAAGCATCGGGTTTTCCCTCTCTAATGGCCCACTCTTTGGTCGCGGATATGTACCCAATCGGGGCGTCAAACCAAACGTAAATCACTTTTCCTTTGGCGTCTACTCCTTTCGTAGCAGCGACGTCTTCGGGAACGGGTACTCCCCAAGGAACGTCGCGCGTAATGGCTCGCTCACGTAACCCTTCTTGCAGCCAGCTCTTAATTTGTCCCAACACGTTGGGCTTCCACTCGGGATGAGTAGCTACCCACTTTTCCAGTTGAGGCTGAAAATCACCCAAAGGCAAAAACCAATGCGTGGATTCGCGAAGCTGGGGTGTGGCCTCAGAAAGCGTGCTCCGTGGATTCAGTAACTCCATGGGGCTCAACGTAGAACCACACTTTTCGCACTGGTCCCCGTACGCATTCTCATTCTTACAGGTGGGGCACGTTCCTACCACAAAACGATCGGCCAGAAAAATTCCTGCCTCCGGATCATACAGCTGCTTTTCTGTTTTCATCGTGAAAACATCCTTCTCAGCTAATGTCCGGAAGAACTCTTGGCTGGTCGCCGCATGAACCGAAGTGGTGGTTCTGGAATAGATGTCAAAACTCATCCCAAAACGTTCAAATGCCGCTTTGATTTGAGGATGATAGCGATCTACGATGTCCTGCGGCGTGACCCCTTCCTTGCGGGCACGCACCATAATGGCCACACCCATTTCGTCCGAACCACAAACAAATACAACATCGCTTTTTTTGAGCCGCTGGTACCGGCAAAAAAGATCGGCAGGTAAGTAGGCTCCTGCTAAATGACCCAAATGGATAGGCCCATTTGCGTACGGAAGCGCTGAAGTTACCAGAATTCGTTTGAAGGACATGTAGACGGAGGTTCAGATGGAATGGTCACGGTTTAAACACCAATAAACAACAAAATACCCCCACAAGATTCCTTCAAACCGTGCAAAGTTCGGGAATCTCACTCGAATCGGAGATCTATTTCGGTTTCACCACGGAAACCGCACCTGCAAGGCGCCGTTTCACCCGTCTAATCCAACGATATCCATGATTCTAGTAATTCCGGCGATTGACCTTCGAGGCGGATGTTGCGTCCGTTTGCTGCAAGGCGAATACGAAAAAGAAAAAGTTTATTTTGACGACCCCGTCAAAATGGCAAAGCTATGGCGTATTCAAAATGCTAAAGTGCTGCATTTGGTCGACTTGGATGCCGCGAAGGGTGGGTCGGAGAATAACACTGCGGTGATCCAACAAATCTGTAAAGAGTTGGATATCCCCGTCCAAATTGGTGGCGGGATACGCACCATGGATGACATTGACGCGGCCCTAGCAGCCGGCGCCTACAGGGTGATCATCGGAACGGCGGCCGTTCAAAATCCTGACTTAGTTACCGCTGCCATAGACAAACACGGCAGTAGTCGTATTGTAGTGGGTATTGATGCCAAATTTGGAGAAGTTAAAATCCAAGGTTGGACAGAAGGAAGTGGGGTTGACGCGGTAGAATTCGCTTTGGATATGGAAAATCGAGGATGCCGCCGAATCGTTTACACTGATATTTCTCGAGATGGCACTATGGAGGGTCCCAACATGGAGGCCTACAAAGAAATGGGAGTTCGGTTATCGAAGGCTAAGATCACAGCCTCGGGTGGGATTGGAAATCACCATCACCTGATCGAATTGAATTCGCTTACTCCATACCGAGTCGATTCGGTGATTGTTGGAAGAGCCTTGTACGAAAATACCTTTCCCTGCCAGCAATTTTGGTGCTGGAATAACAAGGAAGACCTCGATTTATCCTGTTTTTCGACCGCAACGTTGAAATAAAGAGACTCATCTTCAGAATTGTGATACGAAGCACAATAAAGGAATTGTCGGTTCGTTATCCTCCTATCGATTGAAGTCGAAACGATCACGGAAGGCCATTTCTGTTTCAATCCATTAGATTTGAAGAAGGTCTCTCCTATGGCTACCGAAAATCCGGATCGTCGTCAAAAATTTGTGATGGGACTTGGCATTGTCACCATTCTACTGCTCTCTGCCAACCTGTTAACCTCCGCCGCTAAACACTTTTGGCCAACTTGGGGCCATGACCACTCCTATGTGGTTCAAGAAATCGCTGAAGTCTCGCCTCAGTCCGAATCACACGTCACCGTCTTCGGCGATGGAAACGGCAAGGTTGTGGTAATCAAGCGGTCAAATGCCCCTCACATTACCGTCGATGCATCTTTCAACCACGAATTTGAGCATGAGTTTGAATTCAACATCAATCGAGATATTGAGATCTCTGTATCTCCAGACACGCGGAAACGATAACATTAAACCGTGCGCATTTTCCGCAGCGTAAAAAGCGTCACGCGAATAGTGTTATCTTTCCAGAAACACTATTCGCGTGACCTATGCTTGAATGCCAAAAGGACGCATTTTCACTTGCTCCTACTATCCATTATTTGAATTGCGCCTACATGTCGCCCCTTGCGAAACGGGTCGAGTTAGCAGGAATTACGGCGCTTCAGGGCAAACGGAACCCTATTGAGATCCATCCGGACGACTTCTTCCGAATTCCAGCTCGTGTGCGAACGTCGTTTGCGCGGCTAATACATGCCGAACATGCTAATTCCATATCCATCATCCCCGCTGTTTCGTACGGAATTGCGACGGTGGCGAAAAATATTCGGGCGCGTTCAGGTCAAAACATCGTTTTAGTCGAAGACCAATTCCCCAGTAATGTCTATTCCTGGATGAGTTTGGCGAAAGAAAAACAATTGGAGATCCGTTTTGCCTCCTCGGGTGGGGCTAGTCTGGACAAAGGTTCTGCTTGGACGGATGCCATAGTCGCCGCCATTGACTCGCGAACCGCCGTTGTGTCCATCCCGACGGTACATTGGACCGATGGCACCCCTTTTGACCTCATCCGCATTCGTGAAGCCGCCTCAAAGGTGGGTGCTGCCTTTGTATTAGACGGAACGCAATCGGTCGGTGCCCTGCCCATCGATGTTTCGCTTGTGCAGCCCGATGCGCTAGTGGTCGCCGGTTATAAATGGATGATGGGGCCTTACTCAATTGGACTGGTTTACTGGGGGGACCGTTTCGCCCATGGTACTCCTATTGAAGAAAACTGGATTAATAGACGGGGTAGTGAGAACTTTGCCCGATTGGTAGACTATGAGGAGGGCTATCAAGAAGGAGCTATTCGATTTGATTCTGGCGGAAGAAGCAATTTCATTTTGCTTCCCATGCTAGAAGAGGCAATGGACATGATCGAGGAATGGCGTCCGGATCGGGTCCAGCAGTATCTGTCGGGTTTGATCGCTCCCGTGGAGGATAGAATTCGGGCGCTAGGATTTGGGATGGCGTCGGCTTCAAGTAGAGCTTCCCATCTTTTTGGGTTACGGCTGCCAACTCATTCAAATCCTGAGACCGTTAAGGAGAAGCTTGCTTCTCATTCCGTTTACGTATCGGTGCGAGGTAATGCAGTTCGAGTGGCTCCACATGTATACAATAACCACCACGATATGGAAGCATTAGTGGACGCCTTATCCGCCTGTTAGCTGTTTTCAGCGTTGTTTGGTACCCGGCACACCATTTGCCTCATTCGAGATGAACAATCATTCATTCAGCATGAATCTCCACGTCAGACTTTATTTAGCCCTTCACTTTGCGGCGGCAGTTTGCTTTGCCCAGGGTATGATGCCTTCGGATGTTGCGGCGCAAAACCGAACTCAGCAGGAGGCAAACGCGATCCAGCAAAAGTTAGCTGCCAAATATCAAAGCATGGAAGCCATGTCAGCGGAGTTTGTACAGGTTACGACTTCGGCATTCCTAGAATCGTCCGAACGTTTTTCGGGTACCCTTATTCTTTCCGGAAACAAATACCGTGTTCAAACGGGCTCGCAAACCATTGTGACGGATGGAATAACGCTCTGGATTCACAATAGAGCGGAAAAACAGGTGATTATCAATTCCTATGAATCCGATGCATCATCGTTTTCTCTGACCACCTTTTTAGGTCAGATGGGGAAAGATTATCGGTTTATCCTGCAGGGTACGACTACAAAAAACGGTGTGGTTTACGACACGGTCTCCCTCCTTCCATCCGATGGCACCAGCCAGTTCAGAAGTGTTAAGATGGAAGTTAGAAAAACGGATACGGTAGTGACGCATCTTGAAGTCGTAGACTTAAATGATGTACAAATGACGTTTGATCTTAGTTCGATCAAGGTTAACCCGGTAATTCCGGCGGACATTTTTGTATTGAAAGTCCCGACAGACGCTGAAATCATTGACCTACGGAATTAAGGCAACCATCGTGATATTTATTCTACTTCGACCATTTTGTAATGCGTGAATTGACCTCAAAATGGCTCCTCCGAGTCGGTAGTTTTGTACTCGCCGGGGTCCTGCTGTGGCTTGCCTTGCGCAATGTCGACTTGGCAGAAGTTTGGGCCATTTTAAGTGTGGCGCACTACGTGTGGATGCTTCCTTTGGCTTTAATCACCATCGCAAGCCATTGGATACGTGCCGTGCGTTGGAAAATATTCTTAGAAGCCCTACCTCAACACCAGAGCCATACTAAGCCTATTTCAACCTTAAACACGTTTTTGTCCATCATGATTGGCAATATGGCTAACTATGCTGGGCCTAGAATTGGCGAGGTAATCCGAATCGGAAACGTTTCCCGACGCGAAAAACTTCCTTTTTCAGCTGTTTTTGGGACCGTTTTTGCCGAACGCGTTTTCGATTTAGCTACATTTGCCATCGCGCTGATTTCTGTACCCATTATTTTTAGCCAGCAAATTGCGGAATTGTGGCGCCTCCTCATACAGCCCATCCATTCACTCCTGCTAAAAATTTCTGTCGTCTGGTGGTTTTCCGGCCTAGTTTTAATGGTTGGACTGTTCGTCGGCGCAGTTTTATTCGTAATTAAGGTGGCCAAAAGGCCCGATTCTAAGCTATTTCGAACGCTTACCAGTTTTAAAGACGGGATTCTTTCGCTCGTAAAATCAGAACAGCGGGTACGTATTGGCCTACTTACCATCGGAATGTGGGCCTGTTATGGAGTAATGGCATACATCCCCTTTTTGCTCTTAGGTCAAGCCGATATTTACCAAATTGGGCCCATTGAGGCCTGGGGGATCATGCTAATTGGCGTTCTTGGTGTGATTCTACCTTCTCCGGGTGGATTGGGAACGTTTCATTTTGTAACCATTCAATCGCTTGGATTGTTATTCGCCATGCCAAACACCGATGCGGCAGCCTATGCATTGGTAAGTCACGCTGGACAAATGTTGTTTTATATATTAGTAGGAACGATTGGCATTTTGTATCTCGGAAATGTTGACCCAAAAAAATAAACAACCCCAAAAGACGATTTTGCTGAAAATGGCTAAGGTATACTTACTTTTGATCGTTTTTTCGGCCGTTCTACATCAGCAGGCAACGGCTCAAAGCCAGTCCTTGATGGACGGTCCAATTCGCTCCGAATCAACGGGTTTGTTTGATGTCGAAATGATCCGAACGGCCCTTTCAATTTCAACATCTTCGGGAGCTGTTCCTGGCCTTTCGTTTATCCATGTAACGTCGCCTGATCCTTCGGGTGGTCGTATGGAGCTTTCTGCCGCGGGGATTCGAGTATCTGGTGTATTTATGAACGGATACGAATTGGTTTACCAACAAACCGAGGAGCAATTCTGGATTGATCTACCTGAACGCAAAGAAGGACCAAGCGATACGTTCGAATGGCTCATCAAAGTGGATTTCCTAGTCGAACGAGGATTACAATTTCGAGCAAGTCCCAAGGGTAGATATGCCGTATGGAATGGCATTGAGCCGGGTTCCGACTCGTGGTACCCAACGCCGTTTGACCCTCTTGATAGCTACTTGAATTACCTGCGTGTCACGGTCCCAAAATTCTGGGAAGTATGGGTCGGAGATGGGGATGGATTGCCTCACCCAGAACGCACCACCGATGGATACAGCAAACAGCCCATTTATGAAGGCGCTTCTTCGTTTTTGGCCTTTGATGCCCGTTCTTCTAATCCAGATGATTTTGATCTGCCTGTTCTGATGGGCCAAACAAAAGGCGTATCGGAATTTATTGGAGCGCTGAATTCCGTCAATAAAGAAGTACAAGCCTATTTCGAAAAGCTTGGTCTAGAGGCACCGGGGACTCCGTTTAAATTTGCGCTGATCGACGGGATCAAAGAACCACTCACCGTTGGAAACCAATGGATTGGCACACCGGAAAACTGGATATCCGGAGATCCTTTTACGGATGAATTTCAACTTATACATGCGTTAGTAAAAGGACACCTTGACGCTGGCTTTCAGGCCTTGCCTCCCACCGACTTATGGCTGCGATCGGCCATCCCAAACTGGCTTGCTCTTCAAGTCTTGGAATCAAAAGATGGGTTGGGAAGCACTGGGTTGGTCTACGAACGGTTAAGAGATCTCTATTTGGCCGAATCCGACAGCTATCGGAGGCCATTGGTCTGGGATAGATGGGTCCATGTCCAAGACATGCTTGATGCGCATGCTTCTGGAAAAGGGGTGTGGGTTCTACGCATGATCGCCGAGCGACTTGGAAACGAGGCGATGGAAAAGGCCATTACTCTATTTTTAGATAATGCTTCGGAAGGGTTGGTGGATACGGAATCGTTTCGAGAAGCTTTGGAAGTCGTGTCTGGTGATAATTTATCGACGTTTTTTGACGTCTGGGTGTACTCTGCTGGACACCCCGAGTTAGCGCTCTCCTACACGTTCGACCCAACAACGGAGGTTGTGGATCTTTCTATAAGCCAAAAACAGTCGGGCGTTCTGGTCCCAGACGCGTTTGAAGTGGACTTAACGTTCCAATATTCCTCGCTGGAAGGCACCAACACAGCCTTGGTGCGGTTGTCAGAAAGAAATCAACACGCCCCACTAAAAACGGGCTTAGTGCCTCGCTACATATTCCCTGATGCTTTTGCATCGGTCTTGTTGGACTATGCCACACCTTTAAAACAAGACGATCTGGTGGCCCAGTTAAGGGATGCAGTGGTTCCAACCGCCAAAATTCGTTCCTTAAGGCACTTGGTACAAACCAGTCCAGATCCAACCGTTTTGTTGGGACTGAGATTATTTCTTCAGGATGAAAGTGAACCGAGTGTGTTAGTTAGTGCATGCGAAATGCTAGCCAAAATGGCTCCTTCGTCCTCGGCTCTTTCCTTGCTTACAAACTTTGCCAACAGCCCCGATTTTCGTGTAAAGAAGGCGGCTATTAAGGCCCTAACGGCTTTTTCAGCATCTAACACACCGTACGACATTGCTTTGCAAGCCGCAAACGATAGCGGAAACGAATATATTTTAAGCCAGGCTGTCACTTCGTTGATTGAACTAAAACCGTCCATGAGCTGGACCATTATTCAGTCAGCGCTGGTCACTCCTTCCAATGGCGATTTAGTTGTCCGTAATGCGTTATCGTTGATCAAAACTGGAATCACGGAAGATCGAAATCTTTTTGGTGCCATTCGCCCGCTATTAGGCGAAGAACATCCCATCG
>JAURGV010000087.1 GCA_030833605.1 Rhodothermales bacterium | reverse complement strand
CAGGGGAGGTTTGGGCCGATGAATCTTCGCGACATGGCCAGTTGCGATTAACGGTACACGATTTTTCTCCAGAGGAATCGGGGCAACCGGCTATTCTGATGCATGAACTCGTTCTTTACCGTCATTCTGTCGATTCTTTGTGCAACGTAGACGACCACGGCTCGGTTGATGTACAGCCGATTTCCTTTTATATCAATGGAAATGTTCACATTCATTCCAGTGCATCCGCCCTTAGGAAACTCGAAGGAGTGCTACCCGTGCTTCAAGTGCCACCACCTGAAATAAAAATGACGACAGTTCGTCAAAACTCCGCTCGAAAATCAAATCCTTAGTCGCTTGGATTTGGCCGGAGTATGCTGGGTGCGGCCGGGTCGATTTTCGACCCGGCCGCACCAATTTTAGCCCTTTCTATGATGAAATCAGGTTTAAGTCAGTGCCATTAATGTCGATACGTTTAATGATAGCATAGACATCTCTCCATTAGGGACAAACCGACACAGACTGTTAAAAGCAATGGAAATACGCCCTTCACAGCCATATGAGCCCGATATGAGTTCTGGCCAAAGCCCAAACACACCGGGTTCTAAAACCGTGGTAGGCCCAACTGGGGCCTCAAGGCTAGGACGTGCACCTTCGCGCTCAGCGACCATAGCGGCCGAGCGAAGTATACTTCCGTCATTTTGTGCATCCATTATTGATGCTACACCTGGCTTGTTGGTGGGTGAAGATCGAATTCTATTTCAACTGGATAGAATGAACCAAATTGACGTGCGAGATCGGATGCAATTACGCGCATTTTTCGATCAACTCGTCGCTCGAATGAGCAAAGTCAATGCGTCTGACATAGACTTTGGTGGTCCAACTTCGTCGGGATTGGTTTGGTATCGGATTGATGGGGATAAAAAACCGGATTTCAATTTGCCTCGCTTTTCCGTGGATGAGTGCAATTTGTTGATTTTGGGAATGCTTTCAAAATCATCCATTGAATCACTCAAATCATGGAAAGCTGCCGATTTTTCCTACGAACTATCGGCTTCGCAGGGTTCGAAAAGAAAACGATTTAGATCCTCAGCCTATATGGATATGGGAACGCTAGCCATGAACATGCGAGCTATTACGGATGAAACACGACCGCTCAAATCGCTCGCATTTCATCCAACCGTGGAAAAAGGACTCCTTTTTAGGCACGTTCGAGATGGATTAACGCTCATTACAGGCGTTACTGGATCTGGAAAAAGTTCGACGTTGGATGCCATTGTTGACGCCAACAACGACGACGTGAACGGCCATATTGTGGTTATCGGAAATCCGATCGAGTTTGTCCACGACTCGAAAAAATGCATTGTCCGCCACCGCGAAGTTGGATCTGACGTCCTAACCTTTAAAGATGGGATTGTTCAGGCGCTTCGACAGGATCCAGACATTGTTGTGATCGGTGAGATGAGAGATCCCGAAACGATTTCGGCAGCCTTGGAAATAACCGACTCCGGTCACAAGGTTTTTTCTACGCTGCATACGTCTTCAGCGGTCGAATCCATCGAACGTATTATCGCAGAATATTCGCCCTCAGAACAATCCCGCGTTCGTCATCGCCTGGCAGATGTGCTTCGATGTATTGTCTCCCAGAAACTGCTGCCCAAAGTCGGTGGTGGTCGGGTATTGGCTAAAGAAGTGTTGTGGATGACCCCGTCGGCCAGTGCGGCGATTAAAAACAACAACACCAATGAGATTTATCAAATGATGTATGAGGGATGGAATATCGGCCAGATTACCCTCGAACAAGATTTATATCGTCTCATGAGACAGGGATTGATATCCCCTGACACGGCGATGAATTATGCCAATAATAAACGTCGCTTCCAGCAGATGGCCAGTCAATAGAGCTCAAGACCATGTTCAATTTTAGATCAAATTTAGAATACATTTTAGGTGTTTCGGCTTCTTCCAGAAGAATCGAAGCCGTGTTGGTACACAATACGGTATCAGGGCCTGTGGTCCTTCGATCGTTCACCAGGAACAGGTCAAATTTCGATCCGAAGGGAAACACTCCGGTCTTCAACGAGACGGTCGCCATAGATGATATGGGCCCGGATATATCGTTTGATGTTGGGAATTCGGCGAGTGACCTACAGGGCCTGTTTTTGTCGTCCGAATTTGGACCCGTTGATGCCCCAGCTCCCGCAAAGGAAAAATCAACACAGGAATTTGTTTCTCCCAATTTATTTGCTCAGCCTTGCGATAAAGAGCTATTAGAGATTATCTCTGAGTGCACTAGCGCGGGCTATCCTAATGTTAGCGTAGTTTTTGCCCTTCCTACTGAAAATCTAGGGATTACAACCATAGCTCCGCCCAAGGCCGGTCAGCTTGAAACAGACGGAAAGAAGAAGAAGAAAGAAGGCCAAGGCAAGAAAACGGAAAACCTAATTGAGCAGCTAAGAGGTTCGCACCCTGGTAAGGTGGTGGATGAAAAAACGGTTTTCTTACCGCTTATATCGAGTGGAACGGCAGACGCATCGCATGTCGCGGTTTTCGCGTTGGCCACCGAACCCGTTTCCCTTTCTTTACAGTCGATACGGGACAGAAAGCAGTCGTTTCCAAACGCATTGGTTACCGATACCGAGCCAACATTGATGTTGGGGATGGTTCGGGCCGCTCTATTGAGCCGTTCGAAAGAACATGAATTGATTTCGGAGGAGAAAACACCGGCCAAAACCGAGAAAGAAACGACCGTTTTGGTGCGTGTAGGTTCAGAAGACACGCTCGTCATGTTTTTGTTGGGCGACGAGTTAATGCACCTCGAAAATCTTCGTTCGATTACGGCATTCGATCCTGCAGAGACTATTTGCAGCCGTATTCTTCTGATGCACGACGAATTTGGCGTGGGCGATGCACATAGCCTTTACCTGTATTCAGATGTTGGTGAAAACAGTTTATTTAAAACACTAAATCAGTTTTTCCCGCAGACCCAGGTTAACTTTTTACGGGAGGTTCTTCCGCATTTCCACGAAGATCGCGACGCGCCTATTGAAAAAGAGACCGTGCTTGCTACGGCAGTTGCGCTGCGATTTGCTAAAGACGAGCTGTTTGAAGGCGTTTTTCCAGAAATAGATTTTCTAGATCAAAAACTGAAAAGTAAGCGCATTCAGCTGCCATTTTCCTGGCCAGTTGCCGCAATGGCCTTGTTGCTTTTCGCCTCAACGCTGTTCTTTGTGTATCGCTATTTCGATTTGAGTCACGACCTAGAAATGACGCGATTGGAATTGAGCAGCTTTCCAGAAGCTACGATTTCTGAGAATGCTGACCTTCTTCAGAGCCGGTTAGACAGCTTAAGAATGCGCTCTGAAAACTACGTCGGAGCCCTTGACTTGCTTGACTCCCTCTTGATTGGAAGCGATCGATGGAGTCGGGCCCTAGAACGCACCTCAGTGAACACAGAGGATATCTATGGGCTCTGGATTGAATCTTGGGAAGAGACGAGCGCAGGCACATTAACTATGTCTGGAACGGCTACCGACCGAAATCAAATTGTTGCTTTTGCTTCAAAATCAGGAGCAAATATTGAGAACATGGAATTTGCGTCGATACGAGAGGTATCCGTTTTCACGTTTACAATGACCATGCCCATAAAAACGGAATTGCCTGAAGCAGCGGTTTATCTGCGAGAACATGCGTCAGAACTTCCTAACGCCTTTTCTGAAGCTTTAGAGCCGTCTGAATCGCCGCCAGCCTCTGTTGACAGCGAATGACTTTATTGAGATAACACTATGTCGAACGTACTTCAAAATCTCATCGTCCTCGGAATCTGCTGGGTCATTGCCACAGCAGGCGGGGTTTATGTTACCTTTTTTGACCAGCCTGCAGAAATGGAGCGGCTTTCCAAAGCTGAGCAGGTTGCGAAAATGAAACAAGCGGAATTATCCAGCCTCATGGCGGAAATGAACGAATCCACTACGCGTAGCGCCAGTGTCTTTACGCGTTGGAATTCTCGCTACAAACTCATGCCGCGCACCCTTAGCTCAGAAGAGGTGATTGGAGAGCTAAATGATTTGACAAAGCGTGGATTTAACCCGTTTGACTTGGTCTTCAAAGATCATGTTGAGAACTCAGATTTTAACAAGTTTGTATTTAGTATCTCTGGTAGAGGAGATTTTTCAGCGGTCTATGACCTCATCTGGTCATTAGAAAACAGTCGGCAACTGTATAAAGTGCACGATTTGAAATTAACGCACTTCGATTTGATCACGCAGGACGCAGAAACGAAGCGGCAAAAAATGGAAATCGTGGTCAATTTCACCTTTGAATTGGAAGCTTTTTATGGGGGCGTTGCCGGTTTGAGTGCTGACGATGAACTCCCTGGCGCTCCAAC
This sequence comes from Rhodothermales bacterium, assembly GCA_030833605.1. Classification (GTDB taxonomy): domain Bacteria; phylum Bacteroidota; class Rhodothermia; order Rhodothermales; family UBA10348; genus UBA10348. The sequence goes on along the minus strand of JAURGV010000087.1, from coordinate 4,482 downwards.
CAATGAAAACATGCCAGTTATTGATCCGATCTCAAACTTGCCTGACGTTCCGGAGTCTGTTTTGCCGGTCCGCCATGCACGTATGAATCCTTTTTTGCCTCTCATTTTATCTACTAATCCTCCCAATACGTACAACTTGGTTGACGTTAATGAGGCCAAATTGGTAATGATAGCAGGCACGAATGCCATTCTAGATTGGGATGGAACCACATATACATTAGGAATTGGCGACTCGGTCTATTTAGGTCAGGTTATTTCGGTCGATCCTAGAGCAGGGACGGTGTTAGTACGACTCAACAAAGGCGGTATTGTCGACGATGTTGAGCTTCGAATTGCAACAGATGCCTTGTACAAACAAGCCTCTGGCGCTGTAGCGCTTTCCCCAAATCAACAATAGTGAACGAGAATCAGGCGGTAACCCCATGAAGCACTTTCCAAATAGAAAGACCCTTATAACGGCTTTGGCGCTGTTTATTGGATCATTTTCTTTCGGAGGAATGATGCAAGAAGCCCACGCACAACGTACAGTAAGGGCCTACATTCCCCCTGATCAATTGGTATCTATGGTACCGAATACGTCGTTTGAGACGTTTACCAACTTTGTGTCTCCCATTTTTGAGCGCGTAACAGGTAAAACGCTCGTAGATCCTGATTCGAGGAAATTCCCAATCGGCATTTCGATTGCCGGAATGCATTTCATGGATGCGTTGGAAATGGTTCTACAGTACAACCGCCTTCAATATCGTGAGACGGAGCGTTATTTCATTATTGAACCGCTAGAAGAAAACAATCTGATCCTAGGTGCAGAAGCGGCTACGGGTACCCCTAGAGGCGTAACCCCAGGGGAAACAACCGTATTGGCGACTATTGATACACGGCAAATTGAAATAAACGCAGTTCTTTTTGAGCTCAATCATACACTAGCAAAAGACAGTGGGATTGATTGGAGCGTTATTTTTGGCTCTAACAGTGGTTCATCGGGTTCTTCGGGATCTTCCGGTTCCTCAGGTTCTTCCGGTGGGTCAGAATCCGGAAACTCGATATCCTTCTCCCTCAAAACAGACAAGCTGTTTGAAAACACCAAAGATTTCTTGATTTCCCCGAGCCAGTTGGACTTTGCAAACCTGAATTCGCTGTTCCGGATGGCCGAAAATTCAGGTGTTGGCGAAACGATTGGAAATCCATCAGTGACTGTTCAAAGTGGCATTAAAGGAGATATTCAAATTGGATCAGACGTTCCTGTTCAGATCCGGGACAATTTCGGTAACATTGCGACTCAGTTTTTCAAAACAGGGATTATTATTGAGGTAACTCCAACGTTTATCGTGGAGCCAGTTGCCGATACGTTGGGAGCACCAACCATGGAATTCCTTCATCTAACCGTAAAGGTTGAGAAATCAGGAAGCCGTCCTTCCGCTTCCGGAGCCATCATTGATCGAAGCAACGCCAATACACAGGTGATCTTGCTCGATGGTGAACAGACCGTAATTGGTGGGCTTTATAGCACAGAAGAAACGATTACGCGAAGAGGCGTACCCATTCTTAAAGACCTGCCGGGTTGGTTTTTTGGTCTCCGCTACATTTTTGGCCGTTCTCAGAAGATAATGGCCCAAAAAGAACTGGTTATCGCATTGCAAGCCAATGTATTGGCACCTATTAGAACGCGTACGCCAGTAGGGCCTGGTCAAGATATGTTGGCTCAAAAACGAGCTGCTGTCCAACAGGCTTTGGAGCGCTTCAACCAACAAGTCGCGGACAAGGCAAAAGAGTCTGGCGCGAAAATGAAAAGCCACAAATAAGGAGTTGGTCTAAACGGGTTATATTTGACAAACCACTTTTCAGTCTCATGTCGAATAAAGCGCCGTTTAAAACTTCCTTGTTCAAGGGGGGCTCTTGTCCTACCGGTTCATCGAACCCTAGGAGGTTGGCCGCTCGCAAATCCAGTTGTGATGTCCGGCTGTTAGTAGGGGCAATATTTGGGCTAATGATAGGTCTCGCAGCGTGTGCGAGTCCCAATGCGGTTCAGCAATCGGAAAATACCTCTTCCACGTCGAAGTGGGATGCCGAGGTGGTTCGAAATCATATTCGTTTACTCAACAGCTCGGATATGGAGGGTCGATCGACCGCTTCGCGCGGCTTTTTGCGTGCTGCCGATTACGTCCAAGGCCAATTAAGAGAAATGGGTTTACAACCCATTTTGTCGGGCGAGTACAGACTCCAATACGCCGCTGTCCAGCACTACATCTCTCGTTCAACGGTTCAATTGATTGGACCAGACTCGCTCAATTTGCAGCGAGGAATCGACTATATCCTTCACCAAAACGAGCAAGTAGCCAGCGTGCAATTCAGCCCTCGGGTGAACGGTTTGCTTGAATTTGGGGCGTATGAAGCCCATTCAGACGTTCAAACGGAATCGACAGTATCCACATCAAGCATTCACGTGGCCGGGTATATTCCTGGCCAAGGGCCTGATTCGAGAGATTCGCTGATTGTTTTAATCGCGCCATTAGATGGATGGGGGGCGCAAGGCATCCAATCTTTTTCGGACGGTTCTGATTTGGGGGCCTCGGCAACAGCCTTGTTGGAAGTGGTTCGAAATCTCTCCGATATGCAACGAAAATGGGCTGTAATTGGGCCCAGTATATTTGTAGCATTTGTTTCGGGCACGAAAGGAGTTTGCGACGGCCCGGGGGCCCTTTTGAGGACCTTTCCTTGGGCTAAATCCTACCTTAAATCCGTTGTTATTCTAAGCGACGCGAATGATTGCAATTGGTCGGAAATCGTTGCGGCTGAACGAATTGCGGCACCTGTAACCGTGCTAGAATCGGATAACATTTCCATGCTTAACGACCCTTCTACATCGTTCATCCCGTGGGCGCGGCGCGAGAAATACCTACGGTCGCCCTATCTCGATCGCCTGGTTTCCGATGCGATGTCCCAAGCAGAAACGGCGTATGGGTTGATTTGGAAAGACGTGGCTACTAAAAAACAATCCCGACGGTAAGTGAAACCGCCGTATTAAATACTTCGGGTTTCGCCGTACGTGCGTTTGAGTTGCCAAAGGTAGATCGAAGTCCAAAATTTAAGGTTTCGCCTCCTACCAGCATATTGACATCGACGCCCACCATGAGCCCTAAGTCTTTGCTTTCGACCGTCAAATCTTCCTCACGCTGCACCAAGTCGCTGCCCTTCGCATTGAATTTTATTTGGGCATCGGTTTTGAAAGCCATCGCAGGCCCGGCGTAAATTCTGGGGCTGTATTTTCGATTGGGACGGAATCGATAGCCGACCAGGACAGGAACCTCGATGTAGGTGATTTCGGACACGCCTTCGATGGGGATATTCGAAAAAGTGCCTTCCAAAGATGAACCTTTGGTGACATAAAACGCTCCTGTTTCAAACTCAAAGCCGCTTGGATATTCATATCGCAGGGATCCACCACCTCCAAATCGCACGATTGGTGACGTGTTTTCAAGATTGCCACCTCGAAACGTAGATCCAGTCATTCCGAGTTGGATGGTCGCTCTGAACTGAGCCTCAACACGTTGGCTCCATAACATTGAGCAACCAAGAACCACTGCCAATCCAATCGTTATCTTGTATAGGGATCTCTTCTTCATAGTTTTTCATTGAATGATGATTTGGACAAAGTATAGGAATCTTACCTTCTGGGAAAGGTATTCCGAGATACATGCCACGCGGAGAGTACTTCCTAACCCATGTGTTTGTTAACACGTCATTTTTTAGAACAAAATCGTCATGCCTGCCTACCGTCCTGAACCGCTAACGCCTACCGTTGCGCGTAAACTATTTTTTTACTGGGCGGCGGTATGGGCCATTATTTCAACCATTTTCTCCACCATCGGGTCGGTGTCTCACAACGTTTTTTCCAAAGATGGAAGGGCGTTTCGACTTTGGTCCCGCATTTGGGGTCGTTCCATGACTATGGGGATGGGAATAAAGGTCCGTACGATTGAACGAACCCCTTTGGATGAATCAAAGGCGTATGTTTTTGCGATCAATCATCAAGTCGCACTCGATATTCCGGCCGCTGGCATCGGCATTCCATGCCCATTTGGGTGGGTCGCTAAAGCTGAATTGGCAAAGGTCCCGTTTTTAGGCGCATCTATAAAAAACTCCCCTTCAGTTTTCATTGACCGATCCCACCCCAAAAAATCGGTAGAATCCATGCGGATTGCTGGTGAGCGCATTCGGAAAGGAACGTCGGTAGCCATTTTCCCAGAGGGGTCTCGTTCCCATAGTACAGCGATTCAAGAGTTCAAACGAGGTGCGTTTATGGTGGCCATAGAAGCCCAAGTGCCCGTTGTCCCGGTAACCATTTTGAATGGCATTGAATTGTTGAACGAAAAAACAAAACTCGGGCGACCCGGTGTGATGCATATTGTTGTGGGAGCGCCTATACACATCGAAGGGTGGACCCGAAGTGATATCCCCAAGCTCATGGAGGCCGTTCGGGAAGTC